>CAVGWP010000050.1:0-3817 GCA_963633095.1 bacterium
ATGCGTGAATATGCCCGAGCAGAACAGAGCTAATGTATCATGTGTTGACACACTGCCGCTTGCAATGGCTTATGTGCCTATGCAAAAATGGGAAGCACTGTACGATAATGATGTTGCTCTAAGCAGAGGGACACTTTTTCAAAAGCTCGATCTGCCTTTTCTCGGAAGGAAAGGTGTTGAACGATGAAAAACAGAAATAAAGCCCTCAATCTTGTGAGAATGTATAAATTTGCGCTTACCGAAGCTAATCTTTTTCTGGATACACACCCGAATGATAAAGAGGCACTCGAATATTTAAAAAAGACCGCCGACGCTTATGAAAAAGCTGTCACGGCGTACACAGAAAGCTATGGGTCACTCAGAATTTCCGAAGCCGGCGAACGCGACGGAATATTCGATTGGGTGAAAGGACCGTGGCCATGGGAGGTAGAAGCAAATGTGGAGTTATGATAAAAAGCTGGAGTATCCGGTTAAGATCGCTCGTCCGAATCCTGCGCTTGCTAAGGTTATAGTGTCACAGCTCGGCGGACCGCACGGCGAGCTCGGCGCCGCGATGCGATATTTAAGCCAGCGTTATTCAATGCCCTACGATGAAGTTAAAGCAATTCTGACCGACATAGGCACAGAGGAGCTTGCTCATCTTGAAATGATAAGCGCGATCCTTCATCAGCTGACAAGAGAGATGTCGATAGAAGATATTAAAAAATCCGGATTCGACACCTATTTTGTCGATCACACAGCCGGCGTTTATCCGCAGTTCGCGTCCGGCACACCGTGGTCGGCAGAAACAATATCCTGCAACGGCGATGTTATCGCAGATCTAAACGAGGATCTTGCAGCAGAACAGAAGGCTCGACTGTCTTACGACAACCTGTTGCGACTGATAGACGATCCCGATGTGCGCGATCCGATCAAGTTCTTGAGAGAACGGGAGATCGTGCATTATCAGCGTTTCGGCGAGGGTCTCAGAAGGACTCTTGAACATCTTGATTGCAAGAATTTCTATGCATTCAACCCCGCTTTCGATAAATAAGTAAAAGCCCGAAGGAATATCCTTCGGGCAATGGAGCTGATAGTCGGACTCGAACCGACGACCTGCGCATTACGAATGCGCCGCTCTACCAACTGAGCCATATCAGCGACAAATAATATTATATCAAATATGCGTAAAATGTCAAGTGTTTTTTAAATCATAAAGAACAAAAAAACGATCAAGCAAATAAAAACTCACCTTGCTCAGCATCGAACAAGGTGAGTTATATTTAACTTACTTTGTGCCGAAAATACGGTCGCCTGCGTCACCAAGACCGGGAACAATGTAACCGTGATCATTCAGCTTTTCATCAACATTTGCACAGTAGATCTCGACATCGGGATGTGCCTCATTGAGTGCTTTGATTCCTTCGGGAGCTGCGATCATGCACAGGAATTTAATGTGCTTTCCGCCGTAGCCCTTAATCTGACGAATAGCGTCGATTGCAGAACCGCCTGTTGCGAGCATAGGATCAACAACAACGATCAATCTCTCTTCAATGTCGGCAGGAAGTTTGCAATAGTATTCGTGGGGCTCAAGAGTCTCCTCATCACGATACATCCCGATATGACCGACCTTTGCAGAGGGAACAAGGTTCAAAATGCCGTTTACCATGCCGAGACCTGCTCTGAGGATCGGGACAACAGCCATCTTCTTACCCTTGATCATTTTCTGAGTTGTTTTCTGAATAGGTGTTTCAATTTCAACATCTTCGAGCGGAAGATCTCTCAACGCCTCAAAACACATAAGCATTGTGATCTCTTCAACTAATTCTCTGAATTCTTTGTTAGAGGTTTTAGTCTGACGAAGAATAGTTGTTTTATGTTGAATTAACGGATGGTTGAAGATTGTGACTTCTTTCATTTCTAGCTCTCCTTTGAATCAAACTTTGAAATTAACACCTGTATCGTTGGGTTCTTCATCCTGGAAAACATAATCTTTTCCGGGAAGGATAGCGTTGAGAACGATGCCGGCGATAGATGCTACTGCAAGAGCTGTGAGTGTTATTGTGAACTCGCCGATAGTGAACGAAACTGTTCCGAGACCGAGAGCCGATACAAGGATAACGGCTGCAATAATAAGGTTGCGGCTCTTTGTGAAATCAACCTGAGTTTCAACAACATTGCGGACACCGATAGCAGAGATCATACCATAGAGCACGAACGAGATACCGCCGATTACCGCTGTTGGAATAAGGCTTACGAGAGCGGCGAACTTGGGTGAGAACGAAAGGCAGACAGCGAATATTGCAGCGAGTCTGATAACTCTCGGATCATAAACCTTGGAGAGCGCGAGAACGCCTGTGTTTTCGCCGTATGTTGTGTTAGCGGGACCGCCGAACAATGATGCAAGAGTCGTTGCAAGACCGTCGCCGAGAAGGGTTCTGTGGAGGCCGGGATCTTTGATGAAGTTTTTGCCGACAGTAGAACTGATAGCCGAGATGTCGCCGATGTGTTCCATCATTGTTGCAAGCGAGATCGGAACAATAGCGATGATAGCTGTGAGGATCATCGAGATGTTACTCCATTCGACACCGCCGAATACAGTGTGTTTCCAAACTACCGGAAGACCAATCCAATCTGCATTTACAAAGTTGTCGATAGCGCTCTGCGAGAAGAGCTTAAGGTTTTCGTTGCCTGCAATAGCGATGTAGCTCTGTCCATCAGCCGTGATGCTTGAGCCGAAGCAAAGAGCAAGAACAGCCGCAACAGCACAGGAAATAACAACTCCGAGCAGGATCGGAATGATCTTAGCCATCCCCTTGCCCCAAATATTGAATACGATTACAATTGCAAGAGCAATTACAGCAATAAGCCAGTTCTGATTGCAGTTGCTTACCGCACTGGAAGCAAGCGTAAGACCGATCGAAATAATAATAGGTCCGGTAACGATCGGAGGGAAGAATTTCATTACACGGTTCACTCCGAGTAATTTGATAAGTCCGGCAAGGACAAGATAAACAAGACCTGCCGCTGCTACGCCAAGGCAGGCATACGGCAGCAATTCTTCATTTGCCTTACCATCTATCATAGGTGCAATAGCACCGTAACCTCCGAGGAACGCAAACGACGAACCGAGGAACGCAGGTACTTTAAACTTTGTGAGCAAGTGGAAAAGCAGTGTCCCGACACCCGCCATGAGCAGTGTTGTGGCAACATCAAGACCTGTTAGCAGCGGAACAAGCACCGTTGCGCCGAACATGGCGAACATGTGTTGGAAGCCGAGCACGACCATTCTCGGTTTGCCGAGCACTCTGGCATCAGTGATACCTTCGTTTCCGATTTCAACTTTTTGTTTTTCTTTCATTTCTTACATCCTTCCGATCACTATTTGTTTTGAACTAAATTGGCCTAAACTTTTAATATGATATCAGAAATGAATAAAAAATACAAGAGTTAATAATACACAAAATATTAGGTGATTTTTATCTAAAAACAATGAAAAAACGCAATATTTTGTGTAAGCAATAAATTTATAATTATTTTTGTTGACAAGCTGTATCTTCTTTGTTATAATAGAAATAGTTTTTTAATAACACTTTATCAAGAGCGGCGGAGGGACAGGCCCTGTGAAGCCCGGCAACCTGCTTCGGTTTTAATCGGTGCAAGGTGCTAATTCCTGCGGTTTTAACCGTGAGATGAGGTATTTTATCTGATTGTTTTGCGGCTGAAGCTCAG
Source organism: bacterium (assembly GCA_963633095.1). Lineage (GTDB taxonomy): Bacteria > Bacillota > Clostridia > Oscillospirales > Acutalibacteraceae > RUG14109. Next base: position 3,712 of record CAVGWP010000050.1, read on the forward strand.
TCGCTTTTTTATTTTCAGAAAGGACGAAAGTGATGAAGAAACTGTTTACATCCGAATCGGTGACGGAAGGACATCCCGATAAAATATGCGATCGTATTTCAGACGC
>CAVGWP010000050.1:3827-6575 GCA_963633095.1 bacterium
GTGCTCGACGCGATGCTCAAAGAAGACAAATTTTCAAGGGTCGCCTGTGAAACATTTATTACAACGGGCGTTGTAACTATAATGGGCGAGATCACAACTAAAGCTAATGTTGATATTCCTGCAATAGCTCGAAGAGTTATTTGCGATATCGGTTATGATAGTACCGAAAAAGGTTTTGATGGCAACACCTGCGCTATAATGACCTCGATAGATAAGCAATCACCTGATATTGCTCTCGGTGTTGATAACTCGCTTGAGATCAAAGGCGGAGTTGAAGACAAGTATAATCAGCACGGCGCGGGAGACCAGGGCATGATGTTCGGTTACGCCTGTAGCGAAACAGATGCGCTTATGCCGTTTACGGCGTATTATTCACATCTTCTTTCCAAAAAGCTGACAGATGTCAGAAAGGACGGAACTCTTCCCTATCTGCGTCCCGACGGAAAGACACAAGTCACAGCCGAATATGATGACAACGGTAAGATTGCCAGAATTGATGCGATCGTTGTTTCGAGTCAGCACAGCAAAGATGTTGATATTGAAAAACTGAGAGCCGATATCAAAAAATATGTTATTGATGCGATCATTCCGAGCGAGCTTGTAGACTGTGACACCAAGTTTTTTATCAACCCGACAGGTCGTTTCGTTATAGGAGGTCCTCAAGGCGATACAGGTCTCACAGGCAGAAAGATCATTGTTGACACCTATGGCGGTGTCGCCCGTCACGGCGGCGGCGCTTTCTCCGGAAAAGACCCGACAAAAGTTGATCGTTCGGCAGCTTATGCGGCTCGCCATGCTGCCAAAAATGTTGTTGCGGCGGGACTTGCCGATAAGTGCGAAATCCAGCTCGCTTATGCTATCGGAGTTGCCGCTCCGGTTTCGATAAGCGTTGAAACATTTGGCACAGGCAAGTATTCCGACGATGTCATTGCAGACGCTGTTGCTTCTGTTTTCGATTTCAGACCTGCCGCTATAATCGACCGCCTCTGCCTTCGCAGACCAATCTACGAAAAGAGCTGCAACTACGGTCACTTCGGCAGAACTGATGAAGCTTTTCTTTGGGAAAAGACCGATAAAATCGAAGAGCTTAAAGCGGCTGTTAAGTAATAAAAGCATAATTATAACAAACGGTGTAATTTCTAAATTACACCGCTTGTTTATTTTATTTAAATTTTTTGTGGAAATTCCTATTCAATGATATGGTGATAGCATAATATGAAGAAATATTAAAATATTTTATTATGCCTGATAGCAAAACCGATATGGTGAAAATATAAAATTGAATCTTTCTTATCTTGCAAACGATTCAACGTCATCCGAACTCAAATTGGAACGGTTATCCGACACTTGTTCTCAGGTGTTTAACGCGGATTATTGCGGCACTATGGCAAATAAACTTATGGCAGGAATCGAGGATGATCTGGCGCACATTTGGGGGATAAACCTATAAATATAAGATTGTCGAGCTTGTAGATTTGCTTAATGCTTAAACCGATGGAGTACGATAATGCTAAAATGCCCTTATTGCGGGTCAACTCGGCTCGAAAGTGTATTTTTCTGATGACAAATAAATAACAGCAGTAAAAAAAACAAGGCACTTTCTGTGAGGAAAGTGCCTTGTATGTTAATTTAATCTCACTAAACTTATGCAAGCTCTGCGAAATATTTGATAGTTCTGACCATCTGGCTGGTGTAGCTGTTCTCGTTGTCATACCACGAAACAACCTGAACCTCATAAAGGTCATCAGCGATCTGAGCTACCATTGTCTGAGTAGCATCAAACAGCGAACCGTATCTCATGCCGATAACATCGCTGGAAACGATCGGATCGACATTGTAGCCGAAGCTCTCGGAAGAAGCAGCCTTCATGGCAGCGTTGATACCGTCAGCAGTGATATCCTTACCCTTAACAACAGCTGTGAGGATAGTTGTCGAACCGGTCGGAACCGGAACACGCTGAGCCGAACCGATGAGCTTGCCGTTGAGCTCCGGAATTACAAGACCGATAGCCTTTGCAGCACCTGTGGAGTTCGGAACGATGTTAGCAGCACCTGCACGAGCACGGCGATGATCACCCTTTCTGTGCGGACCGTCGAGGATCATCTGATCGCCTGTGTAAGCGTGGATGGTGCTCATGATACCGCTCTGGATCGGAGCGTAGTTGTTAAGAGCATTTGCCATCGGAGCGAGGCAGTTTGTTGTGCAGGAAGCAGCGGAAATGATCTTATCATCAGCTGTAAGAGTGTTCTCGTTTACGGAGAAAACGATTGTCTTAAGATCTTTGCCTGCCGGAGCGGAAATAACAACTTTTTTAGCACCTGCATCAATATGAGCCTGAGACTTATCCTTGGAGCAGTAGAAACCTGTGCACTCGAGAACAACATCAACACCGATCTCACCCCACGGAAGCTTGGAAGCATCCGGCTCTTTGTAGATAGTGATGGTCTTACCGTCAACGATGATAGCACCTTCGCCTGCTTCTACAGTGTGAAGGTTCTCACCGATCTTGCCGCAGTAGCCGCCCTGTGCGGTATCATACTTCAGAAGATCTGCGAGCATTTTCGGATCGGTAAGATCGTTGATAGCAACTACCTCATAACCCTCTGCTCCAAACATCTGTCTGAAAGCGAGTCTGCCGATACGGCCAAAACCATTGATTGCAACTTTAACTGACATAATTTTTATTCCTCCTAAAAATTTATCATATATATTTTATATCATTTTTTCTTTTTTTTCAACCCCTTAGTC
>CAVGWP010000050.1:6585-7393 GCA_963633095.1 bacterium
ATCTTACATATCCTTCGAACGCAAGCCGTTTCTGATTCGTTATAGCTTCTTTCAAAAAACCGCTTTATCGGTTTGTATGCGTTTTTTACACTTCGCGCAGAACAGATATTTCTGATTATATTCTCCGCAGACGAGTAGTTGTTTTGCTTAGCTTCAATCGCACACAGATACAGTTCATAAACATCTTCCCTGTCGATCGGAGTGATAAAAGCTTGTCTTAATTTTTCAAAAAGCAAATGCTCTTCCCTGTGTTTTTCTCCATCCAAAACACGCAATGTTTCTTCAAAATAGTCAATGCTTTTCAATTATATCTCTCCGATCCTCAGCCGCAGACGATAACGGCTGTCATAACATACGAACAAATAAAACAAAACGGAAATGTTATAAGCCAGGCGAGTGTCATGGACAATGCGATATTCCACCTGACTCTTTTCATGCTTCTTTCAGCTACCGCACCACACAATGCGGCAGTCTTGACATAAGATGTGCTGCCAGGCATTCTGAGCGCGGTACAAATGCGGTGGACAAAAGCGAACTGACAATACAAAATCCCATTACCACGGCAAGCTTTGCGCCGTCTTAAACGCCGTGCATAAACGAGCAAAGAATGCAAAAGAAGATCTGCGTTTTGCGAAAGACCCTTTGCGATAAATCATTGTTTGTGTTTTTAAACAGCGCGACAGCAATTTTAGCCGAAATAAATCCGCCGATAAAGCCTACAGCCAGAGATAAAAACAGCCCCGATACAACAGGTATACATCCGGTGATGCTGACACTGCCTGTTGCGGCGAGTGAAGCGCCTGCTGCC
>CAVGWP010000050.1:7403-8893 GCA_963633095.1 bacterium
GCCACAGCTGCAAGCGCATGGCTTTCGCTTGTCGGTATTCCGAAGTACCACGCCCCTGCGGCAAGCAGTATCACGGTTAACAGCGAGCAGCTGAGCATAACACAGCCTGTGCTTTGGTTCACATTTTGTGTTCCGAAAAGCTCTGATGATGACAGTACGACAGGTCTGCCTATCAGCATTGATGCGCACACGCCGAGAAAGTTCATAGCTGCGACTGAAGAAACTGCCGCTTTAGGAGAGATCACCCTTGTCATCACAGAGTTTGATAGCGAGTTCGGCGCATCTGTAAAGCCGTTAATAAAGGAAACCATAGCGGTTAGTATTATCAAAATGCGTATCAGACAGAGCGCCTCCTGACCGCTATATAGATAATACATTATATTTATAAAATTTCATATTAAGAACAAAAAACGACGCTCAATGCGTCGTTTTTTATAAGATCAAAATTATTTATAAAGATTTTTAACGAAGTTCCATGAGCTCTTGCACATCTGCTCAAGTGAAAGCTTTGTTTTAAAGCCAAGCTCTTCTTCGGCACGCTTTGTATCTGCAAAGCAGGTTGCAATATCGCCGGGTCTGCGAGGCGCGATTTTATAGTTGATCTTAATATCGTTTGCCTTTTCAAAAGCATTGACGATATCAAGCACCGAATAGCCAACGCCTGTTCCGAGATTAAAAGCACGAACACCGTCAATATCATCGAGCTTATCAAGTGCTTTGATATGACCGACAGCAAGATCGCACACATGAATGTAATCGCGAACACCTGTGCCGTCCGGTGTGTCGTAATCGTTGCCGAAAACACTCAGGCATTCAAGCTTGCCTGCCGCGACCTGTGTGATATACGGCATAAGATTGTTTGGGATACCGTTCGGCTTCTCACCGATAAGACCGCTTTCGTGACTTCCGATCGGGTTGAAGTAGCGAAGCAGCGCAACATGCCAATCACCGTTTGCCTTTGCGGTATCTGTAAGGATCTGCTCGATCATAAACTTTGTCCAACCGTAGGGGTTGGTTGCCGAAGTGGGCATTGTCTCGTTATACGGCGCTGTATTGTTCATACCGTAAACCGTTGCAGACGAGCTGAAAACAAACTTTTTAACACCGTATTTCTGCATTGCCTTTATAATATTGAGCGTGCCTGTAATATTAGTATCATAATAGAACACCGGCTTTGCAACCGATTCGCCGACAGCTTTAAGACCTGCAAAATGAATAATGCAATCGATCTTATTATCGGCAAAAACATTATCAACAGCGCGCATATCGCACATATCTCCAACAACAAGCTTAACGCTTTTTCCTGTTATTTTTTCGATCTTGCCGATGACATCGGGCGATGAATTATAGAAATTATCGAAAATAATAACATCATGACCCTGATTCAAAAGCTCAACACAAGTATGGCTGCCGATATATCCGGCACCGCCGGTTACAAGAACATTCATAATGATACCTCCGTTTTCTTCATTACATAAATAATTATACTT
>CAVGWP010000051.1:0-4660 GCA_963633095.1 bacterium
CGACAGGTGCAAAAACAGTAACCGCAACGAGTATCAGTGAAACAAACAGTGCTTTTAATCTCATGATCTTTAAACTTCCCCTTTAAAAAATTATATTAGCAGTAGAAAAAATTCAGTTTATATGCTATAATATCTTTTATCAGTATAACAAATATCAAACGAATTTTAAAGTGTTTTTATAAATTTTTTTGAAAGGAAAAATTATGGTAATCGTAACAGGAGATATGCACGGCGACGAAGAACGGCTTTATGATGCCGGATTGCGCCAGCTTTCCGATGGGGATACGCTCATAATCGCCGGAGATTTCGGCTTTTTGTGGGACGGAAGCAAAAGAGAAAAGAAGATCTTGAAATACCTCGGCACAAGAAAATACAATGTCTGCTTTCTTGACGGCGCGCATGACGATGTATCGAAGCTCAATAGGTATCGTAAGACCGTTTATAAAGGCGGCGTTGTGCATAGGATCTACAAAAAGCTCTATCATATGTGCCGCGGTCAGATCTTCACGATCGACGGACTGAAGATCTACACATTCGGCGGCGGCGAGGTGACAGATCTTGCAGTGCCCGGATCGGACGAAAAGCTCCCCACTCGTGAGGAAATGCTCGAGGGCAGTGAAAATCTCGCCGAGTGTTCGGACACTGTCGATTACATCATAACGCATGAACCGCCCGCAAAGATCAAAAATGCGCTTCGCTTCCGTTCGCAAAAGCCGAGCGATGTCAATGTTCTGAATGCTTATTTTGAAGAGCTCAATTCAAATTGCAAGTTCCGCAAATGGTATTTCGGCTCTATTCATCTCGATAAAGAAATAACACCGCGCCACACAAGCGTGTTTATGGATTATATTCCGCTTTCGGGCAGCGAGCTTTTCAGCGACCCGACGCCTGTGCCGGAGGACTCTGCGGACGACACCGATCCAGCATTTAACGAATAAGAAAGGTTGATATAAATGGACGAAAGAGTAGAGAGATTTTTGAATGAACTCAAGACTAAAAGAATTGCTGTTGTCGGAATAGGCGTCTCGAACGCGCCTGTCTGTGCAATGCTCAAAAAGCTCGGCGCAGATGTTCTGGCTTGCGATAAAAAGAACATCGATGAGCTCAGAGAGTTCGGCGATGTCTTGAAAGAGAATGATATTCCGCTCAAATGCGGCGATGATTATATGGATGATCTCGATGTCGATGTGATAATCCGTGCACCCGGAATTTATTATAATGACGAAAAACTCACAGCGTATCGCAAAAGCGGCGTTGTCGTCACTTCTGAAATGGAGCTGTTTTTTGATCTTTGCCCGTGTAAGATCTATGCCGTAACAGGATCCGACGGTAAGACAACAACAACCTCTGTCATTGCTGAAATGCTTAAAAAGGCAGGTAAAAAGGTGTTCCTCGGCGGCAATATCGGCAAGGCGCTGTTCCCGCTCGTCACAGAGATCTCGCCTGACGATCGCGCAGTCGTAGAGCTTTCATCGTTCCAGCTTCTTTCCATGCGCGAAAGCCCCGATGTCGCTGTTGTGACCAATGTATCCCCAAATCATCTCAATGTTCACGGCACAATGGAGGAGTATGTCGGCGCAAAGCTTAACATAATCAATCATCAGAATGCATTTTCAAAAGCCGTTCTCAATGCGGATAATGATATAACAAAAACCATGTTTGATCTCGTCAGAGGCAGACTTTGCACATTCAGCCGTCTGCATGAGGTCAAGGACGGCGCGTATTGCGATGAAAACCGCGATATTCACCTTGCCGATAAAGCCTCACTCAGATTTGTTATGAACGCAAAGGATATAAAGCTTCCGGGCGATCATAATATCGAGAATTACCTCACCGCGATGTCGGCGGTCAGCGATGAAGTCAGCCCCGAAGATATGGCGGCAGTCGCCCGTGAGTTCGGCGGTGTGGAGCACCGTATTGAATTTGTCAGAGAATTAGACGGCGTTAAATACTATAATGATTCTATCGCCAGCACACCGACAAGAACCATTGCAGGCTTAAAGGCGTTCGGCAAGAGAATTATCATTATCGCAGGCGGCTACGATAAGCATATCCCTTATGAACCGCTTGCGCCCTATGTGAATAAGTATGTCAAAACGCTGATCCTTCTCGGAGCAACAGCCGATAAGATTGAGACTGCCGTTAAAAACAGCGATGAATATGATCCCGAAAAAACGAAGATAATAAGGGTAGAAGATCTTGAGGAAGCAGTCAAAGCCGCAAAGGAAAACGCAGTTTCGGGCGATGTCGTTTCAATGTCGCCTGCGAGTGCAAGCTTCGATAAATACCGCAATTTTGAAGAACGCGGCAGACATTTCAAATCAATAGTAAACGGTCTTTGATCGGAAGGGTTGTAAATGAACACAAAGGAAATTCTTTTTAAGCTGTGCGAAAGCGACCATTTAGGCTCGCTGCACGGCTGTGCAGAAACAGTCAAAACCTTGATCGAGCCATATGTCGATGAAGTCATCACCCGTCGTGACGGCAGCGTCATAGCCCTGATGCACGGAACGAAAAAAAAAATAATGCTCGAAGCGCATATCGATCAGGTCGGCTTTGTTGTAACGCAGGTGTTTGACGACGGTTTTTTGCGTATCGCAAAGGTCGGCGGCCCCGATGTCCGCGCATTGCCTGCAAGTATTCTCAGTGTTTTCGGAAAGCAGAAAGTGCAGGCAGTCGTTATATCGGTGCCTCCGCATAGACGATATGCTTTTGGACACGGGACTCGGCGAAAAAGCAAAAGATATAATAAGCGTCGGCGACTATGCCGCGTTTTCGACCGATCCGCAGAGCATGGCAAACGGCAGAGTGACTGCCCGCTCGCTTGATGACAGAGCGGCTTGCGCCGCATTGATCCTTGCGGCGCAAAAACTTTCGGAAAACCGTCCGCAAAGCACTGTCATTTTCTCATTCAGCCAAGGCGAAGAGCTCAACGGCTGCGGCGCGAAGACAGCCGCTTTTGAATATACGCCCGATCATGCGCTTGCCTGCGATGTTTCGTTCGCTAAGGCAAACGGCGTTCCCGACCATAAGTGCGGCAAGCTCGGCAAAGGCCCGATGATAGGTATTTCGCCCGTGCTTTCGAGAAGCGTCAGCGATACGCTCGTTTCACTTGCACAGCAGAAGAAAATCGAGTATCAGCTTGAGGTCATGGGCGGCGAGACCTCCACCGATGCCGACTATATCGCAGTCACAAAAAGCGGCGTCGAATGCGGACTTGTTTCAATTCCGCAGAGGAATATGCACACCCCTGTCGAGATAGTCGAGCTTTCCGATATTGAAAACACAGCTCTTTTAATGAGTGCGTTTGTCATGGAAAGGGACGGTGATAGATAATGCTTGAAAGGCTGAAAAAATATATTTCAATTCCGTCTGTCTCAGGCGATGAGTCGTTGCTCAGAAAAGCAATAATCGAGGATATTAAGGACTATTCGGACTACGAAATCGACAGAGCCGGCAATATAATAGTGCAAAAGCGCGGAGAAAACAGAGCGGCTGTCCGCCTCATGCTGGACGCTCATATGGACGAGGTCGGCTTTATCATAACGCATATCGAGGAGAGCGGAGAGCTCCGTTTTTCACCTGTCGGCGGTATTGATCCGAGAGTTGTTTTCGGCAGAAGAGTGAGAATAGGCGATACGGTCGGCGTTATCGGCGGCAAGCCCGTTCATCTGCTGAAAGCCGACGAAAGAGAAAAGACTGTGCCGTTCGATGAAATGTTTATCGATATCGGCGCGGATAGTAAAGAACAAGCCGAAAAGCTCGTTAAGATCGGAAGCACCGCTGTTTTCGATCACGAATGTATTATTACAGGCAACACACTTTTTGCTCGTGCGATAGACGATAAGGCAGGTGTTGCGATCCTCACCGAGATGATAAGACACCCACAGCCCTATGATCTAACTTTCACCTTTTCAACAGGCGAGGAGGTCGGCTGCCGCGGTGTTAGGTGCGCGGCTTATTCAGTAGCTCCCGAAAGCGCAATAATTATCGAATCCACAACCGCTTCCGATATTCACAATACGGCAGACGGCGAAGATGTTTGCCGCCTTTCAAAGGGCGCTGTCGTTTCGTTTATGGATAGGGGCACAGTCTATGACCGCGGCTACTATAATGCGGCTCTCGACCTCGGTGTTAAAGTTCAGCCGAAAAGAGCGGTCGCAGGCGGCAACAATGCCGGTGCTGTTCATATTTCAAAAAGCGGTGTGAGAACTCTTGCGCTTTCCGTTCCGTGCAGATATATTCATTCGCAGTGCGCGGCGGCAAATATCGAGGATATGGAAAGCGTTTATCGCGCCGCAACCGAAATGGCGCGGTTGATCGCCTCGGGCTCACTCGAATGATAAAGCTGTTTGCAGGTGCTTTACCGATCACGGATATTCAAAGCGCTGTGATCTCATCAAATGCAAGATCGGGAACATTGATATATAAAAGCGAAACCGCCGTCTTCCAAAACGACGGTGGCAGACTTATTCTGAGCGGCGATGTATCGAAGAACGACGCCGACGAAATAAACGCGTTTTCAAAAATGCTCGGGTGCGATCTGTTGCTTTCCGATAAGAAAGTCGGCGCTATGTTCGGCGGGGCAGTCTTGGAGTCAGGTGAAGTCGCCTTTAAAAAAGGCTTTGACAATTTTAATAATACGGGTTCGTATGCCGAT
>CAVGWP010000051.1:4670-8784 GCA_963633095.1 bacterium
GATTATAAATTTGCTTACAGCTTGCTTTCAAAAGAGTTTTCATTGCCGGATTACAATGAATTTTCGCTGACCCTTCATCGGGCGATAAGGCAAAATTCAGTGCGCGTCTATTCAACCGAAAACGGCGTTTGCATTGTATCTCAGGCAAACGATACCGCCGTTGTCCGAGCAGTATGCGTGGATACAGCTCACCGCAGGCAGGGCGAGGGCACCGCGCTTTTAAACTCGGTGTTGTCCGACTATTCTGATGTGTACTTATATAAAGCCTATGGCAAAAACGATGAATTTTATCATAAACTCGGATTTAAAAAATGCGGAGAATTTGAGATAAGGAAGTTGAACTGAAATTGAATGATTTTTTTAAGATAGACGATCGGATAATGTCTGTCGGCAAAAAGGCTCTTCAAATTGTCGAGCCGTCGTTTTGCGAGATAGACAAAATAACGGAATATAATCAGAATAAAGTCTTGAAAGCGTTTATCGATAACCGTGTCAGCGAGTCGTATTTCGGCGGCTCAACAGGCTACGGCTATTCGGACAGAGGCAGAGAAACGCTTGAAAGCGTGTTTGCAGATATTGTCGGAGCGGAGGATTCCATTTATCGTCACAATTTTGTTTCCGGCACACACACTATCGCAACCGCGCTTTTCGGCGTGCTGCGTCCGAATGATACCATGCTCAGCGTCACAGGCGAGCCGTACGATACTTTACTTTCAACGCTCGGACTGAGAACGGCAAGCGGCTCTTTCTCGGAATTTGGCATTAAATATGAGCAGATCGATCTAAAGCACGACGGCACCGTCGATATCGGGAAGATGGTCGAAAGAGTTGAAAAATGCGGCGTTAAAGTTGTTTATATTCAGCGTTCCCGCGGATATTCGCTCAGACCGTCTTTATCGGTGAACACAATAAAGAATATAATCGATGAAGTCAAAGCAGTAAACCGCGATATCATCGTTATGGTGGATAACTGCTACGGCGAGTTTGTCGAAAAGGCAGAACCGACACAGTTCGGCGCAGATCTTATAATGGGCTCGCTAATTAAAAATCCCGGCGGCGGAATTGCCCCGACAGGCGGCTATATCGCAGGCAGGGAAGACCTTGTTGAAAAATGCGCCTGCCGACTTACAGCACCCGGGATCGGCAAAGAAGTCGGAGCGACTCTCGGACATCTGAGAGAGCTTTATCTCGGTCTTTTCAACGCTCCTCATGTAACGGGAGAAGCACTCAAATCAGCGGTTTTCGCATCGGCGTTTTTAGAGCTTCTCGGCTTTGAAGTAACGCCTCGACACGATGAAAAGCGCGCGGACATTATCCAGACAGTCGTGCTCAAAACAGCCGATGGGCTTGTTTCGTTTTGTCAGGGTATGCAGTCGGGCGCGCCGGTCGATGCTTATGTCACTCCTGAGCCGTGGGATATGCCTGGATATGACGATCAGGTCATCATGGCGGCGGGCGCGTTTACAAACGGCGCCTCGATCGAGCTTTCGGCGGACGGCCCGCTTAGAGAACCCTATGCCGCATGGATGCAGGGCGGACTGAACTTCCACAGCGCAAAAACAGGTATTCTTCTTGCCGCGCAGAAAATGCTTGAAAACGGAGTTGAACTTAAGCTTGGATAATTTCTATGAAAAGGTCTACAACGCCGTAAAGTCGATCCCGAAAGGCAAGGTCGCAACCTACGGCATGGTAGCCGCGGCAGTCGGAAATCCGAGAGCATCACGGATCGTCGGTACAGCGCTTCATCATAATAAACAACCTAAAACAGTCCCATGCCACAGAGTTGTAAACAGATCGGGCGCGCTTGCCCCCGAGTTTGTTTTCGGCGGCAGGCAGATTCAAAAGCAGTGGCTTGAGGAAGAGGGCATTCGGGTGACGGATGATTATTATATCGATCTTAAAAAGTATTGTTGCAGCTTTTCTGAGAACGGAGTGTTTAAATGAAAAGAATAATATCTTTGCTTGCCGTCTTTGTTTTGATCGCGCAATCGTTTTTCACGGCAAATGCTGCCGAAACAGCAAAGTTGCTTGTTTCGGGAAGTGCCGATTGGTCGGTAGTTCAAAATTGTGCGACTGTGCTTAAAAACAGCAGAATGATCTCTTCCGAGCTGTTTAAAAACTTCGGCAGTGTCGGGCAACAGCATATAATGACAAATCAGCCGTCGGATATGCAATGCGCCGTAATGAGCAAGGTATCGCCTGCCGATTTTGTCAACGCTTTTAAAATCGGCAGTAAGCTCGAAATGCTGTGCTATGTTGCGGAGGAAAGCGAGACGGACGAGGTAACGATCGGGCTCGGCAACTTCAGTGCGAGCAGCAAAGTCGAGAAAGGCAAGATAAGCAAGCTTGTGATCCCGCTGTCCAGCTTTATGCACGGCTCGTATCAGCTTACCTCTGCCGCCTCCGATTTTGACGGCAACTATATAACAGTCGGTATGACCGCTAAAACAGGCAGGCTCGATCTTGTTTTCAGCGACATTTATATATCCGACGGAAATCATTTCAGCGGAAGCTTTGATTACGACGATGTTAATTCACAGCGTCCGAGCGGAATGTTCGTTAATTTCGGAAAACGCACCGATGTTGAATATGATCAGTCGGGCAACACTGTCCCCACAGTTGAAAATTCAAATGAAATGAGCCCTCTCAGCGCACTGAAATTCAGCGTCAAGGGCGAAGCCGCGTGGACTTCGGATATCACCCTTGTTAAGTATTTTTCAACTGATATGTTCAATGAATGTAAGGGACTGAATTTTTATATCCGTTCGAGCGGATCCTCCTCTGATAAACAGAATATGACCGTCCGACTGCGTTCACTTGCAAAAAACGGCTCGGATTACACTCAATATGTTTTCTCAAGGGATATCTTTTTCTCGCCCGGTTCATATCGTTTGATAAGCATCGATCTTGCGGATATGTTTTCAAGCAAGGACGGTAAGACGCTAAGCGGAGACATCTTGAAGGGAGTCTATGCTTTGGAGCTCGAATTTGCAAAGCACGACGGAAAAGACGATGAGGCTTTTGATTTTGTGTATGAAATAAGCGACATTTACGGGTACACGGAATCGAGGAGTTATATTCCTAAAATAACGGCTTCCGCTTCGGCAGGTAAAACCGAAATGCCGACAATTACAGCCGAAATATCGTCTGTAATGGAAGTTGCGGATCTTTATTCACAGCTCCCCGGCACGCAGTCTGACCTGTATACATACGCCGATTATCAAACGCTTAAGTCGTTTCTTGAAAAGTACTCCGCATTGTCGGATGCTGATAAGAAAAAGCTTTCCGATAACTACGGTGTAACACAGGCAAAATACGATGCGCTTTTTGAAATGTATCAGAACATGGACGAGCCTGCAAAAGGTGACAGCTTTCAAGACATAACTCAGCGGGCTGCAGAGAACACCGACAGCGTCCATGCGGAAAATAATGTGTCGGAAAAAACATTCTTCTATCTGTTTATTTCGGTCACATCAGCGGCTGCAATACTGATGATCGCAGCCGAAAAAGGTAAAAAAACAGCGGACAGCAATACCGAACAGTCAAAATAAACAAAAAATGCTCCGCAATTTTTCTATTTTGAACAAAGATATTTTTTATCTTTGCAATTAGTTGCGTTTCAAAAAACATAGTGCTATAATAGTATATGAAATAATAGTATTATTTTCAGGAGGTCTATTTTATGAAAATGATTAAGCGTGCTTTAGCTGCGGTTCTTTGCGCCGCGGTAGCTGTCTCGGTCATGAGCATTTCCGCTGTCAGCGCTTCCGCTGCAAGTGACGTGTTCTTTGCTTTTTCGAGCAGCAAAAAGGTTTCGCAAAACGGCATTAAAGACATAAGCTACACATCAAACGGCATTAGAGTGACAAGTGATGATAACAATATTCAGAACTGCAGCGGTCGTTTGCCCGAGTCGTATAAGAGCTATATTGAGGCTGTTTATGATCTCAGCGGCTCCGACACACAGGCAGCTCTTGAAACCGTTCAGCAAGATAAAACTCTTTACAGAGTAAGTGCCGATATCAACCTTCACAAGGTCATCGGCGTTAAGACAATGAAGAATCCGAACAGTTCCGCAAACGAGTTCACATATCTTGATTGGACAAGACAGAGA
>CAVGWP010000052.1:0-3377 GCA_963633095.1 bacterium
TAGCATATTGTCCTTGGAGAGGGACACTAAAAACTACTACTTTATTATACGAGGAAGAATGTAATGAACACTTTAAAGCAGGCAAAGATCGGCGATACCGTTAAAGTCGTTAAGCTGCACGGCGAAGGCGCGATAAAGCGCAGAATTATGGATATGGGTATCACCAGAGGCACCGAGGTGCATGTCCGCAAGGTCGCGCCGCTCGGAGACCCCATTGAAGTAACCGTTCGCGGTTATGAGCTTTCGCTTCGTAAAGCGGACGCTGAAATGATCGAAGTTGAATAACTAACTGCTGAAAGGAAGGAAACGATACAATGGATATCAGAATTGCCCTTGCGGGTAACCCGAACTGCGGTAAAACAACGCTGTTCAACTCGCTGACAGGCTCAAATCAGTTTGTAGGTAACTGGCCGGGCGTTACGGTAGAGAAAAAGGAAGGCAAGCTCAAAAAGCATGACGGAGTTATCATCACCGACTTGCCGGGTATCTATTCACTCTCGCCGTACACACTCGAAGAGGTAGTTGCAAGAAACTATCTTATCGGCGAACGCCCCGACGCGATCCTCAATATCATCGACGGCACAAACCTCGAGCGTAACCTCTACCTCACCACACAGCTCACAGAGCTCGGTATTCCGGTAGTTGTTGCGGTCAACATGATGGATGTCGTTGAGAAAAACGGCGATAAGATCGATATTGCCCGTCTGTCCGAATCGCTCGGCTGCAAGGTGATCGAGATCTCGGCGCTCAAGAATAAGGGCACCATGGAAGCGGCTGAAGCTGCTATCGACGCCGCTCACAATGCAACAACAATTCCTCAGCACACCTTCTCAGGTGCTGTTGAGCACGCTATCGCTCATATCGAAGAAGCGGCTCTTCATGAGATGCCGCAGGAGCGTCAGCGCTGGTATGCGATAAAGATCTTCGAGCGCGATGATAAAGTGCTCGCACAGCTTGATCTTTCGGATGAGCTCAAGGCTCATATCGAAGAGGATATCAAAGCAGCGGAGGATGAGCTGGACGATGATTCCGAAAGCATCATCACCAATGAAAGATACGTCTATATAGCAGAAGTCATCAAGGGCTGCTATAAGAAGAAAAACAAGGGCGGCCTTTCCACTTCGGATAAGATCGATAAGGTTGTAACAAACCGTTGGCTCGGTCTGCCGATCTTCGCATTGATCATGGCTCTTGTTTATTATCTCTCAATGGTAACTGTCGGTTCGGCGGCTACCGACTGGATGAACGACGGCGTGTTCGGCGACGGTTGGCATTTATTTGGTATCGGCTCGAGTGCTTATGACGAAGCTGTCGAGACCTACGGCGACTCCGATCAGATCATTGCCGCTTTCAACGATGCTTACGGCTCGGATGAAATAAAGGACGCTATCGATCTTGAAAATGAAAAGTATGATCAGGCTGCTGCAAAGTCGGCTCTCGAGCAGCTCGTTGCAGCGACACCGGCAGACGCTAAGGTTACATATTCGGTAGAGGACGAAGAAACTCTTGAAGTGACCGAGCATCCGAATACCGATAAAGCGGCTCTCAAAAATGCGGTTTCGCAGTATCTCGCAACCGACTATAAGGAAGGCTACGGTGCACCGGACACATCGACATACGGTATATGGATTCCCGGTATCCCGACCCTCATAGGCGACGGACTTGATGCGGCAGGCGCGGCTGATTGGCTGAGCGGACTGATTCTCGACGGTATCGTTGCAGGTGTCGGCGCAGTATTGGGCTTCGTTCCTCAGATGCTCGTTCTGTTCCTGCTCCTCGCGTTCCTCGAGGCTTGCGGTTATATGGCTCGTATCGCATTCGTACTCGACCGTATCTTCAGAAAGTTCGGTCTTTCGGGTAAATCGTTCATCCCGATGCTCATCGGCACAGGTTGCGGCGTTCCGGGTATCATGGCGAGCCGAACGATCGAAAACGAACGCGACCGCCGTATGACGATCATGACAACGACCTTCATCCCCTGCGGTGCTAAGGTTCCGTTTATCGCAATGATCGCAGGCGCTATCTTCGGCGGCTCGGCTCTGGTTGCAACTTCGGCATACTTCATCGGTATGGCAGCGATCATAGTTTCGGGTATCATGCTCAAAAAGACAAAGATGTTCTCCGGCGATCCCGCTCCGTTCGTTATGGAGCTTCCGGCTTACCACTGGCCCACACTTAAAAATGTTCTTCGTTCGATGTGGGAACGCGGTTGGTCGTTCATCAAAAAAGCCGGCACGATCATTCTTCTTTCAACAATTCTTGTATGGTTCACAAGCTACTTCGGCTTTGTAGACGGTCAGTTCCGTATGCTCTCCGAGGACGAGATCGGCAATTCATTGCTCGCTTATGCAGGCAACGCTATCGCTTGGATCTTCAAGCCGCTCGGTTGGGGCACATGGGAAGCAACAGTTGCATCTATCACAGGTCTTGTCGCTAAGGAAAACATTGTCGGTACAATGGGTATCCTCTACGGCGCAAACGGCGATGTTTATGCAACTCTCGCTAGTGTGTTCAACGGTATCAGCGGATATTCGTTCCTCATCTTCAACCTGCTGTGCGCACCTTGCTTCGCGGCGATCGGTGCTATCAAGCGTGAGATGAACTCCGCTAAGTGGACATGGTTCGCAATAGGCTACCAGTGCCTGTTCGCTTACGCAGTTGCGCTTTGCGTATATCAGATCGGCAGCATCTTTATGGGCAATATGAGCATTATCGGTGTCATCTTCGCCGCACTCATTATAGCGTTTATGATCTATATGCTCGTAAGACCTTATAAAGAGTCGAATAAGCTTACCAAAGCTGTAAAATAAAAAGGAGACGGTAGTATGCTCGCATGGCTTGCAGAAAACATCGGAACTTTATTGATCTGTGTTGTTCTTATCGCGGTTGTCGCGTTGATAGTGACATATATGATCAAAGCCAAGAAGAAGGGCAAGTCCTCGTGCGGCTGCGCAGGCGGTTGTTCGGGCTGTCCGATGAGCGGATCCTGCCACAAAAAATAATCATTGCGCAAGGGAACGGGATTCATCGTTCCCTTGCGAACAACAGCTAAGTTAGCATAGGCTAACTTAAAGAAAGGTCGTAAGCGTATGATCTATGTTGTCTATTCGCTGATCGGTGTCGGTGTCGTGCTTTTCGCAGTGTTGGTCGTGAGAAGCTATATTAAGAAGATGTCGCAGGGCTGCTGCGGAGCGGGCGGCGACGGCAAGGTCGAAAAAGTGAAGGTCAGCGACCGCAACCGTTCGCACTATCCGTATGAGGCAAAACTCGATGTGGACGGTATGGTGTGTCAGAACTGCGCGCAGAGAATAGAAAACGCGCTTGACGGTATCGAGGGTGTCTGGGCAAAGGCAAATGTGTCAGATAAATCGGTAACT
>CAVGWP010000052.1:3387-8575 GCA_963633095.1 bacterium
CGGTAACTGTCCGCATGAAAACGCCGATCGACGATAAAACTCTCAAAACCGCCGTTAATTCCATCGGCGGATATACTGTGATGAAAGTAACAAGATAAGGAGAAAAGCAATGTCGGAGGAACTCATCGTAAAGCACTGCTCGCCGACGCTTGCAGGACTGAAAACAGGCAATGCTTTCAGCTGCGATTTTGAAAGCGTTCACGAAATGCGCGCGACGATCCGCAGCCTTAATAAACGCCTTTGCAAAAAGGGACTGCGTATTTTGCCGCTTCGCTATTATGAAGGCAGAGCGTTGATATATGTCTACCGTCCGGCGCTGCTCTCGGCAGACCTTTGCAGCAGCGAGGCAAAAAGTCTTTTGTCGAGCCGCGGCTATAACTGCGAAAACGCCGATGTCTGTGTCCGCAGGCTTGTAGGCAGATGTTCCGAGTGCGGGGAATTTCCGCATGAGATCGGGCTTTTCCTCGGGTATCCTCCCGAAGATGTCGAAGGCTTTATCGAAAATAAGGCAGGCGGCTGTAAGTATGTCGGCTGCTGGAAGGTCTACGGCGATGTCGATTCCGCAAAGCGGACTTTCGCTCAGTATAAAAAATGCACCGATGTTTATTGCAAATGTTGGCGCAGCGGCAAACCTATTGAACGGCTCACAGTGGTCGTTTGATATATCTAAAGTAATTGTAACGGAGGTGAATTGATGAAAGTTGCAGTAGTTTATTGGACAGGCACAGGCAACACCGAGGCAATGGCTGAGGCGGTAGCTCAGGGCGTCACCGAAAAAGGCGCGAATGCAGAGCTTATTCTTGCAGATAAGTTCATTGCCGAAAAGGTCGCGGATTACGACGCGATAGCGTTCGGCTGTCCCGCAATGGGCGCAGAGGTGCTTGAAGAGGGCGAATTTGAACCGATGTTTACCGATTGTGAAAGTGAACTCAAGGGCAAAAAGATCGCGCTTTTCGGCTCCTACGGCTGGGGTGACGGCGAGTGGATGCGTAACTGGGAAGACAGATGCGCGTCTGACGGCGCGGCTCTTGCGTGCGACAGCGTTATTTGCAATGACGCTCCCGACGATGACGCGATCGCTCAGTGTAAAGCACTCGGCGCGGCACTTGTATAAAAAAGCTAGTATAATCCTTCTGAATAATTCTTAAACGCACCGGCAGACTTCATACACCTGCCGGTGCGGCCTTTGTGCAAAAAGCAGGCTTGTAAATTGCCGTAAGCTTTGTCTATTGCGGGCAAATCAAAGTTTTGCTCCGATTTAAAATTTTTCTTGACAACCGTGCGCAAATGTAATATAATAAATTGCAGTGTTCCATTGGCTTTGCCGATGGGAAATGTTCAGAGGTTTTGCGTAAGCATACCTTGCGGGAGCTTTGTTCTCTGCATTTATTTTAATAAACGGAGCGGTATCGAAGTGGTCATAACGGGCCTGACTCGAAATTTTCCGAAGAGCTGTTAGTTCTGTCCGCCTGAAAACCTTGATTTTACTTAGGTTTCCAAATTTAAAATCGAATAATTTTTTGCTTTCTCTCCTGCTTTTCTCTCCAAAAGTTTTTTGAACGATTTTTGGGCGAAAAGAAAAGCGGATTGAAATATACACGGAGACGTATCGAAGTGGTCATAACGGGGCGCACTCGAAATGCGTTTGCCCTAACGGGCACGTGAGTTCGAATCTCACCGTCTCCGCCATCGAAAAGCCAGTAACCATGCGGTGTTGCTGGCTTTTTCATTTTTTCTCAAAAAATAAATTTTACGAAATTTTCGGATTTTAGGAGAGAAAATCATCATTTCTCTCCTAAATCATTTGAAACCCAACGGCTTCCGAAATCGCCTCTTTCAGGCAAAATAAGTCCTGTTTCCATTGCCTGTGCCGAGGAGATTTTGGAACTGTAATCTAGGTGAGCATAAATATTTGCCGTTGTTGTAAAATCGCTGTGACCAAGCCACTCTTGAATATGCTTTAGCGGTACGCCGTTAGCAAGAAGCAGTGAAGCACAGCTATGACGAAGGTCGTGAAATCGCATACGGCGCAAACCGTGTTGTTCCAAAAACTTCGGAAAATAAGAAGTTAGATAGCCCGCTCTCATACGCTCGCCCATTTCATCCACAAACACAAAACCCTCATATTCATAATTGTAACAGTTGCCGCAGATTTTTTTGTTCAATTCCTGTGCTTCCTTTATCTGCATAAAGTAGTCTCGAAAACTGCCGACAAGCGGTAAAGTACGCAAGCTTGATTTGGTCTTTGCCGATTGTTGCTCGATTTCCGTATACTTACCGTTTACGGAAATTGAAGTTACCGTTCGCTTAATCGAAATCGTGCCACGCTCAAAGTCTATGGCGCCCCATTTAAGCCCCAACACCTCGCCACGGCGAAAGCCGTAAAAAGCGGCTACAAGCACCGGCAGTTCCAGTTTTGTTCCTCTAAGCGCTTCAAACATTTTCTGCATTTCCTCTGCCGAAAGAAATACAGGCTGAAAATCGTTTTTCTTCGGTCGGTCAACCTTATCCGCCACATTCTGCATCAGCATATCGGTTTTCACCGTGTATTTGAGCGCCGAATGAATAACGGCGTGGTAGTGTATGACCGTGTTGGGTTTTACCTTTTTGAGCATCTCGGAATAAAACATTTGCAAATGCCTTGCTTCAAGCTCACGGAGTGTCAGCTTCTTCTTACGGAAATAAGGTTCGATAACGCTTTTTATAAGTCCTAAGTAAGAAGAATACGTCGCAATCGCCAGCCTTCCTTTGGCGATTTCCAACCACTCCAGAAGATAATCGGCAAACAACATATCGCTGCTTAACTCTCCGACTTCTTCGGGAACTTCAAATTCCGCCCGCAGTTTAGCAAGCTCGGCTTCCGCTTTTCGTTTGTTGCCCTTTTCGGGCAGTCCCAAGGAAATCCACTTTGTTTTTCGTTGCCCCTTGGCGTTTTTGTAATTCAGTACGGCATAGTAATTGCCGTTTTTAACCGATAAATGTCCTGCTACCATTTTTAATTCCTCCTAAAATCTTAATTTTGCAGAGCAGAACTCCAAACCGACAGCATTATTATAGCATCGGTTTGGTGTTCTCTCCATTCTGCGAATTGTTTCGCCGTATTCGTATCTGTACGAATCAGCGAGCGTCTCGGTTACGTTCTCTCTGTCGCTTTAACAGCTCCAAGCCTTTTATAATATCTCGGCGTATTTGCTCGTCGGTGTAACCCTGCGGAAAATATTTTTTAAAATCCTCACGCTTAAATTTTATCTGTTCCTGCTGATTTGGTTTTTCCTCCGACATCACCGCATAAATCATTTGGTCGTCCAGTACGCCCTGCTGACTTAGCTTTTTCAGCCGTATGCTTTGTGCGTGGGACGGCGTGCAGTCGTTCAATTTCATAGCGTCAAGCAGTACCATCTGCTCCGACTTGTCTAAGTATGAGATTTCCACCGCAGGATTGAAAGCGATTTTGCCCTCATCTACCATTGACAGCAGTTCGGGGATTAAGTATGTCAAACGGATATAACGCTGAATCTGTCTTCCGCTATCTGCCGATTCATCAGCCATTTTTTCTCTTGACCACTTCTGGACAAGTTGTCCAGAAGCTACACCCTGATGTTTTATTGCTTCCAGTTTCATCTTATAGGCAAAGGCTTTTTCACTCGGCAAAATCGTCTCTCTTTGTAGATTTGCGTCCACCATTGCAATAACCGCTTCATCGTCGGACATCTCACGGACAATTATGGGCATTGTTTCAATCCCTAACACCTGACACGCCGCAAGCCGTCTGTGCCCGGAGATAAGTTCATAGCCGCCGTCGGGCAAAGGTCTCGCGACTGCCGGAGTGATTGCACCAACCTTGCGTATACTTTCAATCATTCGTTCCATCTCCTCGTTGTTATGCACCTTAAAGGGGTGATCCTTAAACGGGTGCAGTTCGGAAAGCGGAATGTTTTGCACACGCTCTAGCTTTGCATCATCCCGCATTTCCTGTGTGGTGAATAAATCGTCCAGTTTAAGTAAAGTAAAATCTGATTTTCTCATTGTTGTTTTCCTCTCTTTCGTTATTTCCATTTGAGCTCGCTTTCGGCAGGGCGTAAAAATGTTGCCTCAATATCCGCCTGAAATTTATGCCATTGTTCCGCTTCTCTCCGCAGCATAGGCACATCGACAAATCCCAGCGTATTCGCTTTTGCGGCAAGCTGATTGATGTTATTGCCGATAGCGGACAAATTTCGCATAGCGTCATAAAAACGCCTGTCCGGTTTTTCTCTCGGCTCATAACCTCTTATCAGTATTCGGATAACCGCTGTTTCGGTAAGTCCTGCAAGCTCCGCCTTGCGTTTTAATTCTTTGGCGTCTTCGGGAGACAGCCAAAACTGTTTCTTAATTCTTTTATTCATAACTGTTCCTTTCTGTTTTGGGTTTTAGGGGGCGAACCCTAACGAGGTATTTGTGCTTCGGGAGTACAAATACACTGCTCGCTAAGGCGTGGCAGTTCGACCGTTTTACGCCCTTTGGGAGTATAAACGGTCTGCTCGCTTAGATTCGCTCTGATAACTCGATTTACTTCAATAATTCTTCTATGGCACTGAGCCGAGAAAGAATTTCGCTTCTTTCAAGTGAATCAAAGTCCTTTCTCAGTTGTCTTATTAGTCGAAAAGTTTTGTAGATTTTCTCATCGGTTGCGGCTTTTACATTCTTTCCAAATCCTAATTTTCGGAGATATTCCGACAGAGAAAGTCCGCAATAAAAAGCATTTTCGCTCAGTTTTTCTTTCTCGACAGGCGTTAGTCTGACATTAATTCCTTGCGTTCTGTTTCTCATATAATCAAGTCCTTTCTGCTTTTTGTGACGGGAATGACGGTTGTGACGGGCATTTTGCTATATAGTGAAATCGCTGTCATTTTCGTCACCGCCGTCATTTCGTATAAGTTTTATAAGCCTGCTTTTACCCGTGCGTTTCGTTCGATACTCAATCCCCACAGGCTCCAGTACCTCGCAGGCAAACTGTCCTAAGTGCTTTGTAACCACATTAGGCGTGGTCTCTGTCTCTTTCATTTCGGCAAGTAATTCGGTTGCCGTGCCAACCCATTCGGCTCGGCTTTCCATAAAATCCACCACCCGAAAAAGAAACTTCGGTATTTCGGCTTTGTGAATATCCTCGCTGTTTTTTCGCTCCGCCAGTTTCCAAACAAGATTGTTA
>CAVGWP010000053.1:0-8479 GCA_963633095.1 bacterium
AAACAGTTGTTACCAAGCGGCAGCGCAAATACACGTTTGAGAGTAGTGTAAATTCAGATGGTTCTCAAACAGCTTTTCAACTCAAAATATTGGGGCGTTCGTTTGAGAGTAGTGTAAATTCAGATGGTTCTCAAACCTTGCTTCCAGATTTTAGTGCGTAGCCGAAGTTTGAGAGTAGTGTAAATTCAGATGGTTCTCAAACGGAAGGATGTAACAGATTCCAAGCAGCTGGGTTTGAGAGTAGTGTAAATTCAGATGGTTCTCAAACATTCCAAAATGCGATGTTTCTATATTATTAGTTTGAGAGTAGTGTAAATTCAGATGGTTCTCAAACTTAGCGATTATCTGATACACGACGAGCTGGGTTTGAGAGTAGTGTAAATTCAGATGGTTCTCAAACCTTTTGATTATACGCATGGTATAATTAAGAGTTTGAGAGTAGTGTAAATTCAGATGGTTCTCAAACGTAAAACTTTTTGAGAGCAGTTTAAGCATATTGTCCGGCTGAAAGCCGAGCGAGCATAGCATAGTCGTTAGATTTAAACCAACGCATAAAAACAGTCATCTTTAGTGACTGCTTTTTTTATGCGTTGGCTTTTTTGTGCTCGAAAATCGGGGATACGGACTTCACCGCGGGGACGGCAAAGCATCGTATGCTATGAGTTACGAAAACAAAAAGCAAAATAAAAGCAAAGCGGACCGCATAAATCCCCTGCGATCCGCTTTGCTTAGAGTGTATGAAGAAAATTTAGAAGAAAACATAATCATCGGCGATACCACTCGCCTTTTCCTTGGTACATCTACATTATATGCTTTTTGAGCATGAATGTCAACTAATAATTATATACAATAATAATTTTTATTTTAGTCAGTTTGCACAAAAAACAGCATTTTGCCCGCATATTTCGCAAATATCTGCGACTTAACATGGATTTAACAAACAGCGTCTTTCGGATTTAACATGGGTTTCATATACTAAAGGCGTACCAAGAAAAAAGGTCTAAAAAGTCATATCGCAAAAGGAGATAAAGCTTATGAAAAACATTAAAAAACTGATCGGCGCTGCTCTTGCCGCAGCACTCGTCGCCGGTGCGCTCGCATCGTGCGGCGGAACATCGACATCAAGCGGTTCTGCGGCAGAAGAAAACAACGCAAAAATCACCGTTTGCTCGCGTGAGGACGGCTCGGGTACAAGAGGCGCGTTCATCGAGCTTCTCGGAATCGAAGAGAAAGACGCAGACGGCAACAAGGTAGACAACACCACCGATGACGCAGAGATCACAAACTCCACCTCGGTCATGATCTCGACAGTCGAGGGCAACAAAAACGCGATCGGCTATATCTCGCTCGGCTCGCTCAAGGACAATGTAAAGGCACTGAAGGTGGACGGCGTTGAAGCTACCGCAGAGAATGTTAAAAACGGCAGCTACAAGGTATCCCGTCCGTTCAACATCGCAGCAAAAGATAACCTCAGCGACCTCGGCAAAGACTTCATCGCATTCATCCTCAGCACAGAGGGTCAGAAAGTCGTAACCGACAACGGCTACATCAGCGTCGGCACACCGACAGCATACTCCGGTACAAAGCCCTCGGGCAAGCTCACTATCGCAGGCTCGTCGTCGGTAACACCGGTGATGGAGAAGCTCAAGGAAGCATACCTCGCTATCAACACCTCCGCTGCTATCGAAGTTCAGCAGTCCGACTCTTCAAACGGCATGAAGTCCGCGATCGAAGGCACCTGCGACATCGGTATGGCGTCGCGTGAGCTCAAGGACAGCGAAACATCGCAGGGTCTGACCGCAACAGTTATCGCACAGGACGGCATCGCAGTGATCGTCAACAAGGAAAACAGTGTGGATTCGCTCACAAGCGAACAGATCAAGAACATCTATGTAGGCAATGCCGCAACATGGGCAGACGCTGTAAAATAAAACCCGATAAAAATAAAAGAACCGCCGACGCTGATCCCTGCGTCGGCTATGCCCTTACAAAGGAGACGCATATGAATAAACTAAAGGAAACGACGGCAAAGATAGTTTTTCTTATCTGCGCGTGTATGAGCATACTCGCAGTCGCGCTGATCTGCCTTTTCCTGTTTGCAAACGGTATCCCCGGAATGATAAAAATAGGGCCGCTCGATTTTCTGCTCGGCACAAAGTGGAAGCCGGGAAGCGGACTTTACGGTATCTTCCCGATGATCCTCGGCAGTGTTTATGTAACCGCAGGCGCGCTTATAGTCGGCGTCCCGATAGGACTGCTGACCGCCGTGTTTATGGTGCATTTTTGCCCGAAGCGGCTTTATAAAATACTCCACCCCGTTGTTGAACTGCTTGCGGGTATTCCGTCTATCGTCTACGGCTTTTTCGGTCTGACAGTCATCGTGCCGCTCATCAACTCGATTTTCGGAGAAGGCGGTAAAAGTATTCTCACAGCGTCGCTGCTGCTCGGTATCATGATACTGCCGACTATTATCAGCGTGTCGGAATCGTCGATCAGAGCGGTGCCGGAAAGCTATTACGAGGGTGCGCTCGCGCTCGGCGCAACGCACGAAAGAGCGGTGTTTGCAGTTTCGCTCAAAGCCGCAAAATCCGGCATACTTGCCGCGATAATACTCGGCGTCGGCAGAGCGGTGGGAGAGACAATGGCGGTCATCATGGTCGCGGGCAACCAGGCGCGACTTGCAGGCGGCGTGCTGGACGGCGTGCGCACAATGACAGCGAACATAGTGCTTGAAATGGGCTATGCCGCCGATCTTCACCGTGAGGCACTTATCTCAACAGCGGTCGTGCTTTTTGTGTTTATCCTGCTTATAAACCTTGCGTTTTCGGCGGTCAAACGCCATGCGAAATAAGGCGGTGCGGTCATGAAAGCTAAAAAAGAAAGTATGCCGAACATAAAATCGATCAACCGCCTTACATTGAAAGAGCGTTTAAAGCAATACAAACGCTCGCCGTTTTCGGCGGTGCTTTTGTTGCTGACATTGCTCGCCGCGGCTGTAACGGTGTTTGTCCTGCTGTTTATCATTGCTTATATCCTTATCAAAGGAATCCCGTGCTTAAAGCTCGATATGTTCACCACGCTCGAATTCAACACCGAAAACCTCTCCATGCTTCCTGCGATAATCAACACCGTCACAATGACGCTTTTGTCGCTGCTGGTGGCGCTGCCTATCGGTGTTTTCTCGGCGGTGTATCTTGTTGAATACGCAAAGCGCGGAAGCAAGCTTACTTCTGTCATCAGAATAACCACCGAAACGCTTTCGGGTATACCGTCCATCGTCTACGGACTTTTCGGTTATCTTTTGTTTGTTATCGCGCTTCACTGGGGTTATTCGCTTATAGCGGGTGTTCTGACCCTTGCGATCATGATACTGCCGACAATAATGCGAACCACCGAAGAAGCGCTCAAATCAGTGCCCGACAGCTTCCGCGAGGGCAGCTTCGGACTCGGCGCGGGCAGACTGCGCACTGTTACAAAGATCGTTCTTCCGAGTGCAATGCCGGGAATACTCGCAGGCGTTATCCTTGCTGTCGGCAGAATCGTCGGTGAGACCGCCGCACTGATCTACACTTCGGGCACGGTAGCGCAGGTGCCGGACGGACTTTTCGGTTCGGGCAGAACGCTTGCCGTTCATATGTACGCGCTGATGAGCGAGGGTCTTTACATGGACGCCGCCAACGCAACAGGCGTTATAATCCTTATAGTCGTTGTCGGTATCAACGCGCTCTCATCGTTCATCGCAAAGAAGTTCACAAAGGGAAAGGGCTGATATAATGAGTAAGCTTGTAATTGAAGATGTTAATCTCTACTATGGCAATTTTCATGCTCTGCATGATATAAATATGAATATCGAGGCAAACGAGATAACGGCGTTTATCGGCCCGAGCGGCTGCGGTAAATCGACACTTTTAAAATCGATCAACCGCATGAACGACTTGGTCGAGGGCTGCCGTATCACGGGAAAGTTTTTGCTCGACGGAGTCGATATCTACGGCGGTATCGATGTAAACCTGCTCAGAAAGCGCGTCGGAATGGTGTTCCAGAAGCCTAATCCGTTCCCGATGAGTATCTACGACAATATTGCGTTCGGACCGCGTACCCACGGTATCAGAGGTCGCCGCGCACTCGATGAGATAGTTGAGCAGTCGCTTAAAGACGCGGCCATCTGGGACGAGGTCAAGGACAGACTGAACAAAAGCGCGCTCGGACTTTCGGGCGGTCAGCAGCAAAGACTTTGCATTGCGAGAGCGCTTGCAGTCAAGCCCGAGCTGCTTTTGATGGACGAGCCGACAAGTGCACTCGATCCGATCTCAACTTCTAAGATAGAAGACCTTGCAACCGAGCTCAAAAAAGATTATACTATAATCATGGTAACTCATAATATGCAGCAGGCGGCAAGAATTTCGGATAAGACGGCGTTTTTCCTGCTCGGCGATATGGTCGAGTTTGATAAGACCGATAAGATCTTTTCATCGCCGTCGGATAAGCGCACCGAAGACTATATCACAGGAAGGTTTGGTTGATATTATGAGAGAAAGATTTGACGAACAGCTCACCGAACTCGGAAATGAGCTTATTGAAATGGGTGCCTGCTGTGAGGAGGCTATCGCGGCGGCGGAAAATCTTATTGATAAATACGATGAAAAGCTCGCACAAACCGCAATGGAGCTTGAGATAAAGATCGATTCAATGGAGCGTTCCATCGAAACTCTCTGCACGGATATGCTGATCCGCCAGCAGCCTGTCGCAGGCGATTTCAAGCTCATCAGCGCGGCGATACACATGATCTCTGATATGGAGCGTATCGGCGATATGGCGAGAGATATCTCGGATATTTCTAAGCTGTTTCCGCGCGGCGTTATCAAAAGCGTCAATATAAGCGAAATGGCGTCGGCGGCGCGGAAAATGGTAACAGAGAGCGTTGACAGCTTTGTACGGCGCGACAGCGAGCTTGCGAGAAAAGTCATCGCGTCCGACGACACGGTGGACGAGCTTTTCTGCAAGGTGCAGAATGAGGTCATCGACGCTATCACCGCCGACAAGAGCAGCGGAGAGGCGTGTATCGACCTTATAATGATAGCAAAATATTTCGAGCGTATCGGAGATCACGCTTCCAATATTGCGGAGCGTGTTATTCAGGCGGTCGAATAAAAAGGAGATAAAGACTGTGATCTATTTAGTTGAGGACGATCGGAATATAAGAGAGCTTGTTATCTACACTCTCAATTCAACCGGCTTTGAAGCAAAGGGCTTTGAGTCGGCAAAAGAGCTCGACCGCGCGCTCAAAACACAGTCTCCGGAGCTGTTGCTGCTCGATATAATGCTGCCCGGCGAGGACGGACTTTCGATCCTGCGGCGGCTCAGGCAGGATCCTGCCTATCAGTCGCTCCCTGTGATAATGCTCACAGCGAAGTCCGGCGAATACGATAAAGTCATCGGGCTGGACAGCGGAGCGGACGACTATGTTGCAAAGCCGTTCGGTATGATGGAGCTCGTCTCCCGCATAAAGGCACTGCTCAGGCGTTCGGGCGGTGTTAAGTCACAGCCGAAAATGTATTGCGGCGGCGGTCTTGAGATAGACCCCGAACGCCACACCGTGCTGCGGTCGGGCGAGAAGCTCGAGCTTACGTTAAAGGAGTTCGAGCTGCTTTGCGCGCTTTTCAAGGCAGGCGGCAGAGTTTTAACAAGAGAACAACTGCTATCCGATATCTGGGGCTATGATTTCGGCGGCGAAACGCGCACAGTCGATGTCCATGTGAGAACATTGCGTCAAAAGCTCGGAGAGAGCGGAGATGTTATCAAGACGGTGCGCGGCATAGGCTATAAGCTCGATGATGCCGCTCTCGACGGAAATGAGGAACATAAATGAAAAAGAGAATTTTTCTGAGCATGAGCGTTATCGCTCTGCTTTGCACGGTAATATGCAGTGTGCTTGCGAGCGTCATTATCTATTCGGGCTATGAAAGCGAGATGAAACGGCTCGTTGTCAGCGAGGCAAAGGCGGTCGCGTCCGCAGTCGATATAAACGGTGAGGACTATCTCGAGGCGTCGGAAACGAGTGCCGAAAGAGTGACGCTCATCAAGGCGGACGGCAAGGTCTTGTTTGATAATTTCGCCGATGAAAACACAATGGAAAACCACCTCGGCCGCGAGGAAGTCGGCGAAGCACTTTCAACAGGCGTCGGCGAGGCTGTGCGTTCATCGGATACATTATCGGAAAAAACATATTATTATGCGCTCAGGCTGAAAAACGGCGATGTTCTCAGAGTTTCTGAAAAGCTCGATACGGTTTGGGGTCAGCTTCAGTCGCTTTTGCCGTGGATAATCGCAGTCGCCGTGTTTGCGGTCGTGCTGTCTGTCGCGGCGGCAAAGGGTCTGACAGAATTGCTTATCCGCCCGATAAACGATATGAACCCCGACGATCAATCGACATATCCCGAGTATGACGAGCTTTCGCCGCTGATAACAAGGCTCAGAATGCAAAAGGAGCAGATCGCACTTCAAATGCAGCGGCTCTATGAAAATCAGCGCGAATTTTCCGAGATAACCGATAATATGCAGGAGGGCTTTGTGATCATCGACCGCAGCTTTGAAATGCTGTCGTATAACAAAAGCGCACTTTCGATCCTCGGAGCGCAGGACGATGCAAAGGGCAAGAATATCCTGATCTACAACCGAAGCGAGGGACTACGCAGTGCGGTGTATTCCGCTGTTTCGGGCAAGGCGCAAAAGTGCCGTACACAGATAAACTGCAGGATCTACGATATTATCGCAAACCCCGTTTTGTCCGGCGGCAAAGCCACAGGCGCAGTCATCGTTATGATGGATGTGACCGATCGCGCACAGTCAGAACAGATCCGCCGCGAGTTTTCGGCGAATGTGTCGCACGAGCTTAAAACACCGCTGACATCTATTTCAGGCTACGCCGAAATAATGAAAAACGGGCTTGTGAAGGCAGAAGATGTCGCCTCGTTTGCCGAGAAGATATATTCGGAGGCGTCAAGGCTGATAACGCTGATCGACGACACTATAAAGCTCTCGGGACTTGATGAGGGCAGTATCAATGCCGAGACCGAGAAGATCGATCTTTATGAGCTGTGCTCGGCGGCGATAAGCCAGCTCGAGAGTGCCGCAGAGAAAAAGAATGTTAAGATGAGCCTTTCGGGCGGCCACGCTGTGATCAACGGCGTTATGCGTATCACAGGGGATCTTGTTTTCAATCTTTGCGATAATGCCGTGAAATATAATAATTACGGCGGCAGGGTCGATGTGAATGTCTCGCAGAGGGATAATGAAGTTATCCTTACAGTGAGCGATACAGGTATCGGTATTTCAAATGAAGACAAAAGCAGGATCTTCGAGCGGTTCTATCGTGTTGATAAGAGCCGCACCGATAAGAGCGGAACGGGGCTCGGACTGTCGATCGTGAAACACGCCGCGCAGTACCTCGGCGGCACGGTCACGGTTGAAAGCACCCTCGGCGAGGGCAGTACTTTCACAGTCGTGATCCCGGCGGCACAGCCGGCAACGAAGTTGCTTTGCCGTGAGTAGATACATCTTACTTGACTTTTATTGCTCGACCGTTAGCACGGTTGCTTTGCCGTGATGAGGCCTATTGTTCGGGAGCCTCCCCTTACACAGGGGGAGGCTTTGCAGCGAAGCTGCTTTGCCGCCGACGAAGTCGGTTTGCCGTGGGTAGATACATCTTACTTGACTTTTATTGCTCGACCGTTAGCACGGTTGCTATGCCGGCAACGAAGTTGCTTTGCCGTAATCGGCTATCATAATGACTGACTTATAATGCTCGACAAGAACTTATCTTCTTGTCGGGCATTTGTTGTACCCCACCGCAGAAACTCCCCGCGGCAAACCGGCTGTGCCGGCTCGACAAGAACTTATCTTCTTGTCGGGCATTTGTTGTACCCCACCGCAGAAACTCCCCGCGGCAAACCGGCTGTGCCGGCTCGACAAGAACTTATCTTCTTGTCGGGCAATAAAACTTACTCATCGCAGAAACTCCCCGCGTCCTGCCTACCATGGCAATGGGCGGAAAAGGCAAAACCCCGCCGAAGCGGGGTTTTTGTGTTAGTTATTCAGCCTGATTACAGGGAAGCGACCAATACTTTAAGAATGTAGAGATCGACTGCATTGATCTTACCGTTCTTATCGAGGTCTGCCGCCTCACGCTCTGCAGCTGTACCAACTGTGTCGTGCGGGAACGCAACGATCTTCTTCATGATAAGAATATCTGCTGCATTCACAACATTGTCGCCGTTGACATCGCCGCGAACTGCGGGAGCCTGTGTTGTAGTTGTGGTTGTAGTAGTCGGCTTTGCTGTTGTAGTTGTGGTAGTTGTTGTTACAACAGGTGCCTTTGTGGTCGTGGTTGTGGTAGTAGTCGGGTCGGACGAACCGCCGCCTGCTTTAACAGCCTCAACATCGCCGATCGTGAACGAGCAGCCGCCGAGTGTTGTCGAGC
>CAVGWP010000054.1:0-8263 GCA_963633095.1 bacterium
CCTCTCAGTGCAAGAATATTATCGATGCCGAAAGACTTGAGTTCGTTTAACGCTTCAATAGTCTGATCCTTTGTGGAATTGATACAAGTCAGGTGAGCAAGCGTTTCAACATTGTAGCGTTCCTTGATCTGTCTTGCAAGATCAAAAGTGTAGCCCTTGGTGCTGCCTGCCGCACCGTAAGTCACGCTCATGAAATCGGGCTTTAATGCGGCGATCTCAAACGCAGCTTTCTCGACAGACTCGCGAGCGGCGGTGTTTTTCGGCGGGAAAACCTCATAAGACACCGTTATATCGCGGTTTTTCAAAATTTCACTGATCTTCATTCTTCATACTCCTTAATATATCCAACCGATCATCTCGGTTTTATACTGACTTCGCCTGTTGAAAGATACTCCCTGCCCTCATTTGTATCAACGATCAGTCTGAAATCGTCGTCAATTCCGACAACAGTTGCAGGATAGTTTTCGCTGGCTTTTATGACAGTGACTGTTTTACCGTCGAGCAGCGAACGGTTTCTGTATTCGCTCAAAAAATCCTGAGAATTTATATTAACATAATGCCGGAAAAATCTATCCAAGACCTGAGCGCAAAGCTGTGATCTTCGGTCGCTGTCCGCACCGCTGCAGATCGCGCCGGCAATATCCTTTATCTCATCTGGAAATCCGCCCTCAGGTTCGGTTACATTGATACCAATGCCGAGCACGGCATAGTCCAATCCGCCGTTTTCAACCGAAAGCGACGCCTCGGTTAAAATGCCGCAGATCTTTTTATCGTTAAGATAAACATCATTTACCCATTTTATCTTTGTGTGAACACCGAAAACATCGTCTACCGCGGCTGCAACGGCAACTGCGGCGGCAGTGGTTATTTTAAGCGAATCGACTGCAGCCAACATCGGGCGCAAGAGAATACTCATATAAACTCCGCTGCGCTGAGGAGAGAAAAAGGCTCTGCCGCGTCTTCCCTTTCCGCCCGTCTGACTTTCCGCGATAACGACCTTCCCCTGGGCCTCACCGGCTACGGCAAGCTGTTTTATAATGTCGTTTGTGGAAGTGACGCTCTTGCGGACATCTACACTGTAAAACTCGGTGTTTTGAAGATATTTTAAAATGCTCTGTTTGCTTATCGGGTCGGTATCGGAAGAAAGGCGATAGCCCTTATTTGTGACCGATTCAATGGCATAGCCTTTCGCTTCGAGTGCTTTGACCGCTTTCCATACTGCATTTCGGGAAACGCTCAAAATATCCGCAATAGTCTGCCCCGAAACAAATCTTCCGCGATTTTTCTCAAGCAGAGCCAAAACATCGTCTTTGACCATAACACCACCCCTATTCTTTATTATTATACTAAAATGCAGCCGTTATTTCAAGTGCGAAAAGCACAAAAAATCCGCCGCCTTATCGGGCAGCGGATAAAAACAAGATCAGTTTTTCTCAACAAGCTCTTTTGTGTCTCTTGCAATCATAAGCTCCTCGTTTGTTGGGATAACCCAAACTTCAACCGAAGAATCCGGAGTGGAGATAAGTCCTTCATTGCCGCGGATCATATGGTCGTTAAGAGTGGGGTCGATCTTAACACCCATGAACTTGAAGTGCTCTGCAACATACTCACGCAGGTCGGCGCCGTTTTCACCGATACCGCCTGTGAAGATGATAGCGTCTGTTCCGTTGAGCGCCGCTATGTACTGACCGACAAACTTTGTGATCTGATAGCGCTGCATATCAATTGCGAGCTGAGCGCGCTTATTGCCCGAAGCCGCAGCGGCTTCAACATCGCGGTTGTCGCTTGATACGCCCGAAACGCCGAGCATACCCGACTTTTTATTAAAGAGGTCGGAAAGCTCTTTTGCCGAAAGTCCCTCTTTTTCGATTATGTATGTTACGACCGACGGATCGAGTGTGCCTGTGCGGGTACCCATGATGAAGCCGTCGAGCGGGGTGAGACCCATTGAAGTGTCGAAGCATTTACCGTCTTTAACAGCGGAGATCGACGAACCGTTGCCGAGGTGGCAGGTAACAAGCTTAGAGCCGTTTTCCTCTCTGCCTGTGAGCTTGAAATATCTCTTGGAAACATAGCGATGCGAAGTGCCGTGGAAGCCGTATCTTCTGATCTTATACTTCTCATAATACTCATACGGAAGCGCGAAAAGATAAGATGTCTCAGGCATTGTGGAATGGAACGCTGTGTCGAACACAACGACCTCGGGGATCTTTGTGCCGAAGCATTCTCTGCAAGCGCGGATACCCTGAACATGAGCGAGGTTGTGAAGCGGAGCAAGATCCGCAAGACCTTCGATATCATCGATGACCTTTTCGTCCACAAGCACAGACTCAGAGAAGATAGCGCCGCCCTGGACGATACGATGACCGACTGCACCGATCTCGTCGAGAGAATCAACAGCCTTAGCGGCACTCTCTGTGAGCGCATATTTAACGCAGCTGAAAGCAGCGGTGTGATCGGGCATTGCGGTATTTGCCGAATACTCCCTGCCGTCGGAAGTTTTGTGCGATATCCTGCCGTCGATACCGATACGCTCGCAAAGACCTTTCGCTATTACTTTTTCGCCGTCCATATCGATAAGCTGATATTTGAGCGATGAGCTTCCAGCGTTTACAACGAGAATTTTCATTTTTAAATTACATCTCCCAATTTTTATTTACCTTAATATTATAAATCATCATCGTCTTAAATTCAACAATTTTTTGTAATATTTTTCGTCATTTTATGCGGTGTCCTTCGGCTTGTAATACAAGCTTATATATACGCATAAACTATGATGAAAGGAGTGTTCGGTTTGTCCGTTTTCGATTATGTTTCGCTGATACTGTTTTGCATTGCCGTGCTCACGGTGGTGATGTTTGCATTTCGCACAAAAAAGCCGCTAAAAACTCTGCTTTGGTCGTGTATTTGGGGATTGTCCGGCTTATTTGCACTTTATTTTACATACCCACTCAGCGGATTCCGGCTTGAGCTTACTGCATTCACATTAGCTGTTTCCTCTGTTTTCGGTCTGCCCGGTGTTATTTGCATAACTCTTACAAAAATGCTGTGGGGGTTGTGATAAAGCGGTTTTATGCCGAAAAGGAGCGTTTTATGTAAAATCCTGTGATATAAAAGACATAAAATTCTTCATATATATTAATATTAACTATTGCAAAACAGCGGAAAATAAGTTACAATATTGTTATAAATGCGAAGACATCGGAGGTATAAAAGGTGATATATCATTCAGCTAAATCTGATGAGATCATTACAGAGCTCAACACCGACGCATCGAACGGCTTATCCGATCAAAGCGTTGTGGACGCTCTTAAAAAATATGGTCCTAACCGTATTATAGGTAAGAGGAAAAAAACATTTTTCGAGAGATTTATCGAGCAGATGAAAGACACGATGATAATTATTCTGCTCATTGCTGCAACAGTGTCGGCGATAGTCACTATAATTGAAGGCACGCACGAATGGCTTGAACCGATAGTCATCGTTGCTATCGTTTTGCTCAACGCAGTGCTCGGTGTTATTCAGGAAAGCCGCGCGGAAGCCGCTCTTGAAGCACTGAAAAATCTTGCCGCGCCGACAGCTAAGGTCATCAGAAACGGTCATCAGACAACGGTTGACGCAGGAGAGCTTGTTCCCGGCGATATAATCGTTGTTGAAGCGGGCGACTATATTCCTGCAGACGCAAGGCTGCTCGAGTCCTACAGCTTGCGCTGCGATGAATCAATGCTGACAGGTGAGTCGGTCGCGTCTGAAAAGGACGCTGGCTTTATCTGTGAAGATATTGCGCCGATAGGAGACAGAGTCAACACGATATTCAGCGGTTGCTCGGTTGCGTACGGCAGAGGTAAAGCTGTTGTTATTGCAACAGGCGGTGAGACTGAAATGGGCAAAATAGCAACAATGCTCAAAAGCACTGACGACGCTATCACACCGCTTCAGCACAGGCTCGCGGCTTTAGGCAAGAGTCTCGGATTTATAGCACTTGCCATCTGCGCAATCATATTTGTTTACGGTATTATCCGCGGTCTCGGCGTCTTAGAAATATTTATGACAGCTATTTCTCTTGCTGTTGCCGCGATCCCCGAGGGTCTGCCTGCAATAGTGACTGTTGTGCTTGCGCTCGGAGTTCAGAGAATGGTTAAG
This sequence comes from bacterium, assembly GCA_963633095.1. GTDB lineage: Bacteria > Bacillota > Clostridia > Oscillospirales > Acutalibacteraceae > RUG14109. Next base: position 4,144 of record CAVGWP010000054.1, read on the forward strand.
GAAAATGCGATCATTCGCCAGCTCCCTGCTGTTGAAACGCTCGGAAGCGCTTCTGTTATCTGCTCGGATAAGACAGGCACTTTAACACAAAACAGAATGACGCTTATGAAGATCTACACAGGCGGAAGATTTGTTGATATGTCGGAACAGGTGCCTGACGACGCGGCGGCGCTTTTGAAGCTCGGCGCAATGTGCTGTGACGGCACTGTTGAGATCGTGGACGGCAAAAGCATACACAGAGGAGATCCCACCGAAACTGCGATCGTTGCTGCGATGAGCCGTGTTTTCAAGATCGACAAGGAAACTCTTGATAACGAAAGCCCGAGAATGTGCGAGATCCCGTTCGATTCCGATCGCAAGCTGATGACTGTCGTTTGTATGATCGATTCAAAACCTTATGCAATTATCAAGGGCGGCGCAGATATTATCATAAGCCGCTGTGAAAATATTAAGCAAGAGGAAGTTCAGAAAGCTGCCGAAACAATGGCAAAAGACGCTATGCGCGTGCTCGGAATTGCGCTTAAGCCGCTTGATGAAGTTCCGGGAAATCCGACATCGGAAGAACTTGAAAACGGACTGACATTTGTCGGTCTTGTCGGATTGATCGATCCGCCGAGAGAAGAAGCGAAAGCCGCGATCAAGGAGTGTAAGCGCGCAGGAATCCGCACGGTTATGATAACCGGCGACCATGTCGTGACAGCCTCCGCTATCGCTCGCCAGCTCGGAATTTTGGAGGACGATCAGATCGCTGTGACAGGTACTGCGCTTGAAGCCATGAATGACGAAGAACTCAATAACACCATTGAAAAGATCTCGGTTTATGCGCGCGTTTCACCACAGGATAAGATCCGCATTGTTCAGGCGTGGCAGAAAAAAGGCCATGTTGTCGCAATGACGGGCGACGGCGTTAACGATGCGCCTGCACTCAAGGCGGCAGATATCGGCTGCGCTATGGGCATGACAGGCACCGATGTTGCCAAGAGCGCCGCCGCGATGACTCTGACCGATGATAATTTTGCAACTATTGTTTCTGCGGTCAAGCAAGGCAGAGGTATTTATGAAAATATTCGCAAAGCTGTTCATTTCCTGCTTTCGTGCAATCTCGGCGAGATCATGACTGTGTTTGTGTGCATGATGATATTCGGCGTTTCTCCGCTGACTCCGATTTTATTATTGTGGGTCAATCTTATCACCGATTCTCTGCCTGCATTGGCACTCGGCATGGAGCCTGTTGAAAAGGATATCATGGATCTTCCTCCGCGCAAAAAATCCGAAGGAATTTTTGCAAGAGGTCTTGGTATAAACGCGGCATGGCAAGGCGTTATGTTCGGTGTATTGACTGTCATCGCGTTTATAATCGGCATCAGTGCTCACGGCTGGCATTTCGGGGATACTATTTCGGAATCCGCATTGCAATACGGTCAGACGATGGCGTTTGCGGTGCTTGCGTTCTCACAGCTTTTCCATGCGTTCAACTGCCGTTCGGAACACTCGCTGTTCAAGGCAGGTTGGTTCAAGAACAAGTTTATGCTGCTTGCGTTTGCGATATCGGCATTTATGCTTGCAATCGTGTTCTTGGTACCTGCACTGCATACTGTTTTCGGAATTGCCGCACTTAAATCTTCGGAATATCTTGAAATACTTTTGCTTTCGATAGCTCCGATAGTTATTTGCGAGATAGTGAAACTTGTAACCTCTATTGTTTCAAAACAAAAAAGTACTGATCATATCTGATTTTCCGTCCCTGCTTCAAAAAGCAGGGACAATTTTTTATTCTATAAGTTCTGCTAATGGATATATTAAAAAACATTATCCGTGCAAATGCTTGATTGAATAGCAGATATATGATAAAATAATTTAAGCAAAGAATTTTTAATAAAAGCTGAAAGGGTGTTTTTTATTATGCTGACAGCAATAGCCGGCATCAACTGGGGAGACGAAGGCAAGGGCCGCATGGTCGATCTGCTTTCGCAGGATTATGATATCGTTATCAGATATCAGGGAGGGAACAACGCAGGTCACACTGTTATAAACCACCTCGGAAAATTCATTTTAAACCTTCTGCCTTCGGGTATTCTTCGCCCCGAAGTTGTTAATGTTATGGGCAACGGAATGGTTATCGATCTTGAGCATCTGCACGGCGAGATCGGCAGACTCAGAGAAGCAGGCGTTAAAGTATCGCCCGAAAACCTGAAGATCAGCGACCGCGCTGTTATCACAATGCCCTACCATGTTATGCAGGACTGCCTTGAAGAGGAAAGACTTGCAGACGCCAAATACGGCTCTACACGACGCGGTATTGCTCCTGTTTACGGCGATAAGTATCTCAAAAAGGCAATTCGTGTGGGCGATCTTTTGGATCCCGAATCACTGAGAAAGCGCCTTGAGGGTGTTGTTGAATGGAAGAATCTCACCATCACCGGAGTTTACAATGCACAGCCTGTCACTGCGGACGATATGTTTGACTGGCTGATGAAATACGGCAATGAGATCAAGGATTATATCACAGACACCGGAGTTTACCTCACACAGGCTGTTAAAGACGGTAAAAAGATCATGTTTGAGGCTCAGCTCGGCGCGCTCCGTGATATTGATTTCGGAATTTATCCCTTCACATCTTCTTCCTCGACTATCGCGGCTTATGCTCCGATCGGCGCTGGTATCCCCGGAATCAAGCTGGATCAGTCGATCGGTATTATGAAAGCGTATTCGACTTGTGTCGGCGAGGGCCCGTTCACCTGCGAGATGTTCGGTGATGAGGCTGAGGAACTGCGTAAGGCAGGCGGCGAATACGGTGCCGCAACAGGCAGACCGAGAAGAGTAGGTCCGTTCGATGTTGTCGCTTCTAAATACGGTGTTCGTGTTCAGGGTTCGGACTGCATTGCTCTCACAAAAATGGATGTTCTTTCGTATCTCGATAAGATCCCTGTTTGCGTGGCTTACAAGCTGGACGGCAAGATTATTCACGAATTTCCTTACGGCGACGCGCTCAATCGCGCTGAACCGATCGTTGAATATGTTGACGGTTGGAACACAGATATTTCCGAGTGCCGCAAGCTTGAGGATCTTCCGAAAGCAGCTCTCGATTATGTTAAGTATATTGAAAAGACTGTCGGCTGCCCGATAAAATATATTTCGGTCGGTCCGGACAGAGAAGCTTATATCGAGCTTTGATCAGCATTAAAACACTCTGCATTAAAATGCAGGGTGTTTTCTTTATCCGAAGGTGCTTTCTATTGCTTCGATGAGCAAAACGGATAATGAGCTGTATTCCGCTTCGGCGAGAGTTTTTTCGCTGTTTTTCGAGAACACGATATATCTCAAAGCGGTCTTGGATATTTCTTCGAGTTTGTCTTCATCGACAAACAATTTAAGAACACCGCTTCTGCTCTCAAACTCCGATAGAGCATTTTCGGCATTCAAAGCCGCTTCCGGCGCCGATTTGCTTTGAGACGCGCTGAGCTTTTGCGAAAACTCCTTTAAAGCCACAGACGCTGTGTTTATTTGAAAAACATAAAGCGCGCCAAGCAACACCGCTATCAGCACCGCTATATAAAGCCTTTTCATTTATTCCGCCCCTTTTCAACAACTGTAAACGCATGAAGATCATCTATCTGCATTATAAACACGTCTTTCACTTTCAGCGCGCGTTTTTTCAGTTCGTCCTCAATTTCGCTCATTTTTATTTTGCGTTGTTTTATGACTTCGCGCTGTAATCTGCCGTCGCTTATCACTGTTATCAGGGCACCCGCGTCTTTAGCCTTTATCTTCATATCCTGCTTTGTCAGTGGCGAATACTTATCGAATAAAAGCACGCTCATCTTCCCGTTTGTCTCCATTATCGCATACGACACCTGCTTTAAATCAAAAACGCCTTTTTGCCTTAAACCCTCTATCAGATCATCAACACTCATTCTGAGCTTTCTGAGCACCTTTTCATCTATCTTTCCGTCGTCTATGACTATTGCTGGTTTACCTGCCGCGGCGCGCCGTAAGACAGGAAATTTTAGCGACAGACAGGAAACGAGGATTTCACACAGAACAAGCACGGCTATTGGAACGACACCGCTGATTATCGGGCGGTCGGGATCCTGCACGGGAATGGACGCGAGCTCGGAAA
>CAVGWP010000055.1:0-8093 GCA_963633095.1 bacterium
TCAGCTCCGCCGTGGTATGCAGATAGATAAATTCCGCCGTATCCGGCTGCGTATATGCCTCAATATAGATTTCCCGCAAATTTTCGTTCAGCTCGGTTAATGTAAGCTGAATTGCCGTTTCCACGGCATAAATATAAAGCGGCGGCAAATCGTTGTTTGCAATGCTTTTCGCCACACCGAACTGACCGTCAAACATAGTTCCTGCCAGTTCGGTCAAAACGGCGTCCTTTGTAGGGAACAAATGCTGAAAGCTGCTCCTTGTAACATGTGCCTGCTCGGTAATCTGGGTCACGGTGGTGTTCTTGTAGCCCTGCTCCAAAAACAGGCGAACACACACGGTCAATATTTTCTTCTTTGTTGCTATTCCGGTTTTACGCATAAAAAACAGCCCTTGTTAATGTATTGGTATAGATACCATTTGTATTATATGCGATATTGTCGGGAATTTCAAGTGGTTTGAAGAAAAATCTTTCGCAAAGTACAAAAATTATTTCTGTACCTATCAAAAACATACTCAGGGCGCACTGATATTTTTGAAGCAGACATTTTCAAGCAAAAATATGCCAAGACGAGAAAAGAAAAAGGAATTTTCAGTCCGCATTTGATGATGAGGTCGTAAAAAATGTGGTTTTTTCAAAAGTGGCGGTAAAACACCTAAATAAGTATAAAAATGACCGAAAGTGGAGAATAAACTCTGCTTTCGGTCAAAATTTTGGTCCGAGTGACAGGGATCGAACCTGCGGCCTGATGGTCCCAAACCACCCGCGCTCCCAGCTGCGCCACACCCGGATTTATTAAGTTTTTTGTGATTTTGGTATCTGTGGGATACTATGTGGTCGTCGCCTTATTATAACACAAATTGACGGAAAAATAAATGGTCAAAACCGCAGTATTAAAGGCTTTGTTGAGGATTTGCGGAAAGGTCATAAATGTGCCCGTCTGCGCTCCCAAACCAAGCGCTCTACCAGGTGAGCTACACCTCGACGAATACTAATATATTATAATGTATCCGCCGATGTTTGTCAAGGGCAAGATTGACTTTCAAGTCGCAAGGTTTGTATGTGTTACAATGATGTGTGACAAAAAGTAAAAATAAAAGTAGCGAACAGAGCAAATCTGTGTTAAGGTAGAGTTGCTTAAACAAAACCGAAAGACAGGTGACTCTATTCGCTATGAATAATATAACACAAGATATGAAGTTTCGTCAATCCCTTTTGAAATATTCGCAGAAATATGGGGTGACATTTCAAAGAGAAGCGGAAACCCTCTAAAATCAAGGGCTCCCGCTTTTTCTTGATTATTTCGTTAAAACACTCAACAACATTTATAGCCAAGCTATTTGGATCTTCTGCGCAAAAATAGTTTTATCAGCTCGGAGAACACAACGACGCTGACTGCAACCGCGAAAAGCTCAAGCCATACGTTAAGAGGCAGCGGCACTGTGCCGAAGAACGCGCCTGCAAACTGGATTATGATTATCTGCAAAACGAATGTGAGCCCAACAACAACAAGCATGAGCTTGTTCTTGAAAAGGTGCTTGAAAATGCTCTCTGTGTGAAGCTCGCGGCAGTTGAATGCATTGAAAAGCTGGAACAGCACAAACATTGTGAACAGCACTGTCGGGCCCTGTTCAGCTGCAACTCCGAGGAAATTGAAATAATACTGGCACAGGAACACAACCGACATATAGACCGCGGTGATACCGATTCGACAGAACATCGTTTTCGAGATGATGTTATCCTGTCTTGCTGTCGGGCGACGGCTCATAAGATCGGAATAATTCGGTTCAAGTCCGAGCGTAAGTGCGGGCGGACCGTCCATGATTATATTTATCCAGAGGAGCTGGAGTGCTGTGAACGGTGCTTTAAATCCGAGCAAGATAGATACAAAAACCGTTATGACCGAGGCTAAATTAACCGTGAGCTGGAAGCTGATGAACCGCTTGAAATTCTCATAGATGTTTCTGCCCCACTCGATCGCCTTTACTATTGTCGCAAACGAATCATCGAGCAGAACGACATCGCTCGCTTCTTTCGAGACCTCTGTGCCCGAAATGCCCATAGCGATGCCGACATCGGCGTTTTTGAGTGCGGGGGCATCGTTGATACCGTCTCCCGTTACCGCGACGACATTGCCTGCCGCTTTGAGCAGTTTGACAACACGCATTTTAACTGTGGGGGTGCTTCTTGCGATGACGGCGATCTTAGGCAGTGTTTTTGAGAGCTGTTCGTCGCTCATCTCTTCGATCTCGCGCGCTTCGAGAGCAATGCCGCCGTCTCGCAGCAGGTGCAGTTCATTTGCTATTGCGGTGGCTGTTATGATATTATCGCCTGTGAGGATCTTGAGCGCAACGCCGGCCTTGCGGCAGGAAGCGACTGCGTCGTACACATCGGCTCTGAGCGGATCGGATATTGCGACAAAGCCGTCGAACGACATATCGTTTTCCATTTCACAGTGTGCGATCTCATCTTCATAATCACGCATTGTATCGAGCTGTTTATGCGCGAACGCAATAACGCGCATAGCCTTTTTCTCGGCAGCGATTATTTCATTTTGCGCCTGTTCGAGCGCGCCAGCCGAAACGCTGCACATTTTAAGCACACATTCGGGGCTTCCCTTTACATAGGAAATAATTCTTCCGTCTACCTTCGAGATAGTCGTCATGTGCTTGAGCTCAGATGAAAACGGGAATGTATGCAGGATGTTATGATCTGTTCTTTCGTCTTTATAAGACTTTCCGCTTTCACTCCGCGTCTTAGAATTTTCATAGAAATTGAGCATGGCGCACTCGGTCGGGTTGCCGATAAACGCACCGTCCGCTCCGATGTCCGCCGTGGTATTAAGGCAGATATTATGGATCAGCCATTCATCGTCTAAATCGGCAGTGTTTTCATGCAGACGGTCGGTGTAGAATGAGCCGACTGTCATTTTGTTTTCGGTGAGCGTACCTGTTTTATCGGAGCAAATAACATTGATACAGCCGATAGTTTCAGAGGCTATCATCTTTTTAACAAGCGCGTTTTGTCGGGCAAGCTTGATAATATTTATCGAAAGCGACACAGCAACGATCGTCGGCAGTCCCTCAGGCACTGCCGCGACGATCAGCACTATGCTGGTGACGAACGCGTCCATGACGGTTTCAAGCTCAAGCGTACCGCTCAACGCAAACGAAATGATCTCCGAGATAAAAACGATCGCCGCCGCAATAATACCGAGCACGGTGATGATTTTGCCGAGACGGGCAAGCTTTTCCTGGAGCGGCGTCGAGCCCTTTTCGGCACCGCCGAGTTCCTTTGCGATCTTACCGAACTCAGTGCTGTCGCCCACCGCTGTGACGAGCATACGGCAATGGCCGTCGGTTATATATGTTCCGCTGTATAGCATATTAGAGCGCATTGCAAGCGGTGTTTTTTCATCGATAAATTCCGCTTCGCTCGATTTCTCGACAGGGTGGCTCTCGCCTGTGAGCGCAGATTCGTCTGCGTTCAGCCCTGCGCTTTCGATAAGTCTGCCGTCTGCCGGAACTTTATCGCCTGTTGCAAGAAGCAGAATATCGCCGCACACGATCTCGTGCTGACCGAGCATAACAGCACCGCCGCTTCGCACCGCTTTGACCACGGTGTTGTCGCTGATCCTTGAAAGCGCTTCAAACGCCTTTGCGCTCTTGCCTTCCATTACAACGCTGATTATGACCGAAAGAAAGATTGCGACAAAAACGCCGATACACTCCAAAAAGTCGGCTTCTGAGCCTGTTACGCTGCGGAAGATGTTGACCGCGAGCGCAATAAGTCCCGCCGCAATGAGCATTAAGATCATCGGCTCGGTCGAGGCATTGAGGATACGCTTGAAAACCGATTCGGGCTTTGGCCGTGTGAGAGTGTTTTCGCCGAACTTTCGGCGGTTTTCAGCCGCCTTTTCTTCGCTGAGACCGTTTTGAATATCTGCGCCGAAATGCTGCGACAGCGACTTTTTTGATTCCATAAAGTCTTTCATCTATTTCCTCCGTTTTTAAAGAAAAATGACCCGCAATCGGCTCTTTTGCCGACTAACGAGTCAAAAAAAGAGGCTCGGGTACGGCGCAAAAGCTCCATACATGAGTCTCGTTAATTAAGACAAGCCAGACCGAACGGTCAGTTTGTTGACTTGCCACGCATATCTCAGCGCAAACTACTCCCTCAGCGTGGGTATTTTTCATTGATAAGGTGAGTATACCACATAAACATTGAGTTAGTCAAGGCTAATATTTATCAAATCAGCCTGTTCAGTTCATCAATTTTTTCTTTAGGCGTTTCGGGTGTATTGCTCAGCGGAAAATCAACGCCGAGCTTTTGATATTTTTCGGTGCAGAGCTTTCTGAACGGCAAAAGCTCGATCTCTTCTACACATGAAAATTTATCCGCTATCGCTTTAAGCCGCGAGATATTTTGTTCATCATCGTTAAGACCGCTGATAATGACCTGTCTGAGCCTTGTCCTGACTCCCGCGCGCTCAAGCTCGCTCAAAAACATAAGCGGTTTTTCGATCGAACAGCCGACATATTTCAGATAATCTTCATCGAGCGTGTACTTAATATCGAGCAGGCAATAGTCGGTGAGCGTTATCAAACGACGCACATCGTCATTCATTATGCAGCCAGAGGTGTCAAGGCAGGTGTTTATACCGTTTTGCCGGCAAAGAGAAAATATCCGGGACGCAAACTCGGCTTGCATAGTCGGCTCTCCGCCCGACAGCGTTATGCCGCCGAGCGAGCCGAAATACTCCTTATACTTTATCATTTTATCGAAAACCTGCTTTGCGCTGTAGCTGTCGCCCTTGCCGGCATCCCATGTTTCGGGGTTGTGACAGCAGACGCAGCGAAGCGGACATCCCTGCAAAAACGCGATGAAGCGGACGCCGGGACCGTCTAATGTGCCGAGCGACTGAAACGAGCTTATTCTGCCGATCGTTTCGCGGTTCATCACATTACCTCATGGAATGTGCGGCTGATAACTTCGCGCTGCTGCTCTTTCGAGAGCTTATGGAAGTTGACGGCGTAGCCCGAAACACGAATGGTGAGATTGGGATATGCGTTTGGATCGTTATACGCTTCGATCAGAGTTTCGCGGTTTAAAACATTCACATTGATATGATGAGCCATTTTTGCAAAGTAACCGTCCAGCACCGAAACAAGATTCCGAACGCGCTCATCGATATTTCTGCCGAGAGTGTCAGGAGTTATCGAGAAGGTGTTTGAAATACCGTCGCGGCAATCGTCATAAGACAGCTTCGCAACTGAGTTGAGCGAAGCGAGCGCGCCGTTTTCCTCGCGGTCATGCATCGGGTTTGCGCCCGGTGCAAACGGTGCTCCCGCGGGTCTGCCGTCAGGTGTAGCACCTGTGTGCTTACCGTACATAACATTTGAAGTTATCGTCAGAACCGAGAGGGTATGCTCGGCGTTGCGGTATGTCGGAGTTTTTCTGAGATCAGTTATCATAAGGTGGGTGAGGTCTTTCGCAATATCGTCCACTCTGTCGTCATCGTTGCCGTATTTCGGGAAATCGCCTTCGGTCTTGAAGTCGGTGATATATCCGTTCTCATCTCTTATCGGATAAACCCTGGCATACTTTATTGCCGAAAGCGAATCCGCCGCAACCGAAAGTCCCGCGATACCGAACGCCATGAAGCGGTGTACATCGGTATCGTGAAGTGCCATCTGAGATTTTTCATAGGCGTATTTATCATGCATATAATGAATGATATTCATTGTGTTGACATACAGCTTTGAGACCCATGCAACATACTCTTTAAATCTCTCGTAGACCTCATCAAAGCTGAGCTTTTCGCCGCCGAACACAGGCTTTTGCGGCCCGATATCGATGCCGCTCGCAGTGTCGTGACCGCCGTTGAGCGAAAGCAAAAGCAGCTTTGCGAGGTTGCACCGCGCACCGAAAAACTGCATTTGCTTGCCTATCTTCATTGCGGAAACACAGCAGGCTATTGCATAGTCATCTCCGTAGATCGGGCGCATAAGATCATCGTTTTCATACTGGATCGAATCGGTGTCGCACGAGACTTTCGCGCAGAACTTCTTGAAGCTCTCGGGAAGATTTTTCGACCAAAGCACGGTGAGGTTAGGCTCGGGAGACGGGCCTAATGTGTAAAGCGTGTTCAGAATACGGTAGCTGTTTTTGGTGACAAGTGTTCTGCCGTCCTCCCCCACGCCTCCGACACTTTCGGTTATCCACATCGGGTCGCCGCCGAAAAGCTCGTTATACTCGGGTGTACGCAGATGTCTGGCGATCCTGAGCTTGATAACGAAATCATCGATAAGCTCCTGCGCCGACTGCTCGGTGAGCACGCCGTTTTTAATATCGCGTTCGATATAAATATCGAAAAATGTGCTGACTCTGCCGAGCGACATTGCGGCGCCGTTTTGCTCTTTTATTGCGGCGAGATAGCCGAAATATGTCCACTGGATAGCTTCTCTTGCGTTGGTCGCGGGCAGGCTGATGTCATATCCGTAAAGCTGAGCCATTTCTTTCATATAGCCGAGGAACTTGATCTGTTTTGCAAGCTCTTCGGTGAGGCGGATCGTCTCGGCATCGAAATCTCGGCTTGCGAGAGCCGCTTTATCTTTTTTCTTTTCATCGATCAGGCGATCGATACCGTAGAGCGCGACGCGGCGATAATCGCCGATGATCCTGCCTCTGCCGTAGGCATCGGGCAGACCTGTGATGATATGGCAGTGGCGAGCCTTACGCATTTCATCGGTGTAGGCTCTGAAAACGCCGTCGTTGTGCGTTGTGCGGTAGCGAAATTCCTTTTCGATACTGTCGCTGAGTTTATAACCGTATGCTTCGCACGCCTGCCTCGCCATTCGGATACCTCCGAACGGATTTACTCCGCGTTTGAGCGGACGGTTTGTCTGCATACCGACGATAAGCTCTTTTTCCTTATCGATGTATCCCGGTGCATAGCTTGTGAGCGACGATACCGTTTCGGTGTCAATATCAAGCACTCCGCCGAACTGACGCTCAATCTCGAAAAGCGAATTGACATTACGCATTATTTCGTTGGTACGGTCGGTCGCGCCGCTGAGAAAATCGCTGCCGCCCTTATATTCGGTGTAATTTTGTTGTATGAAATTGCGGACATTTATCTCCGTTTGCCAAACGCCGCCTTTAAAATCATTTATCTGTTCTGACATTTGTCATTCCTCCTGTATATGCGATAAACCAATAATACTATATCTTGTGGTCTTTGTCAATAGGGTGAACTGTATTTTGATGAAATACCTTTTTATTTGCTGAATTAAAGAAAAAATTTGTGCAACTTTTAAGTTTATAAAACAAACGATTAAAAATTCACTTTTCCACTATTGCTTGTACTTGCCGAAAATCGGCTGTGATAAGGCAGAAAAAAATAAAAATCGGCAAGCATCTAATGATACTTGCCGATTTCTGGCTGTTGCGAACCATTATGATGCCACCTTGTTTTTTGTAAATCACACTTAGTAGGAAGTGATTTTTCCGTGAGAGACATAAAAAATTGAGAAAATTTTATTAGGATTAATACTTAACTCAGAACCTATTACAGCAGTACAATTTTTTTCGGAATAAATGAATATTTGCCTCGTTCAATGCCCATTTCGTATATATCTAACCCATTTGACTTTGCATATTCTTTTAATTCTTTTCTTACTTCATCTGAAGTATTTCGCCCAATATATATTACTTTAGCTTTTAATGAACAATCAACTCGCATCGGTAATTTTCCGTAGACGGTTCCGCCGGTTGCTTTATTGGTAAATGCACAGTAGGCATAATTCTTGCTTTCAAAGCTTTTAATATCTTGGCGCATTGTTTGAATGCGACTTCGTATTTCTTTAACATCAAAAGGCAGAGGAGAAAATAATCTTAAATTGGAATCTACCGTTTTTTCAAAAAAATGATTTGATTTAAGCCATTCTTCTCTTGCTTGCTTAAACTCTGCTTCACTGATATGCTCATCATCATTATGAGGTAAGCGTATGGTAGCACGAAATTCATTTTCTTTTTCCGAGAAGAAGTGCGAAGAAACGGAACACCGTTTCGGGAAGATTAAGGGTAAGTATG
>CAVGWP010000056.1:0-7974 GCA_963633095.1 bacterium
CCTTTGTTTTGGGAACATTGATACCGTTTTTCTCAGCAAATTTGAAGAAGCCGAGGTTGGACATGACCGTCATAACAGCGGTATTATTCTTGAGTCTGCCGTGTTCTTTAAAGAACTTTGCAACGACCGCGATTATCATATCGCCGTCTATAATATTGCCGTTTTCATCGACCGCAAGACATCTGTCGGCGTCGCCGTCAAACGCGAGCCCAAGATCAAAACCGCCTGCCTTTACATAATCGGCAAGAACATCAATATGAGTCGAACCGCAGTTATCATTGATATTAACGCCGTCCGGCTCACAGTTAATAATATCACATTCCGCTCCGAGCGATTCAAAGATCTTTCTTGCAGTTACCGACGACGATCCATTTGCACAGTCGAGTGCTACTCTGATATCGGAAAAGTCAACATCTGTTGTTGAAACGACATGCTCGATATAAACATCAACGGCACTTTCAACATGGCTTATTCTGCCGAGATCGCCTCTGATCGGAGTGGGATATTCTTCGGAATTATCGAGCACAATGCTCTCGATCTCGTTTTCAATAGCATCTGGCAACTTGTAGCCCTCACTGTCGAACAGCTTTATTCCGTTGTATTCGCAGGGGTTGTGCGAGGCGCTTATCATTATTCCTGCGCTGCATTCAAGCTTTTTGATAAGAAATGCTGTTGCAGGTGTCGGTACAACGCCGCCGAGCAATACATCGCATCCGACAGAACACAGTCCCGCCGCAAGTGCACTTTCGAGCATTTCCGAGGAAATCCTCGTGTCCATTCCGATGAAAACTCTCGGCTTTCCCTCGCTGTGACGGCTGAGCACCATTGCCGCGGCTCTGCCGATATTCATTGCAAGTTCATTGGTTAGCTCTGTGTTAGCTACACCTCTTGCACCGTCAGTTCCGAATAATCTACCCATCTTAAATTTCCTTTCGATTAAAAAGTCTGCTGACCATTCATTGTCAGTCCCAAATGTTTATATCCGAGCGGCGTGACACATCTGCCGCGTGCTGTTCTTGACAAAAAGCCTATTTGCATAAGATACGGCTCACACACATCCTCGATAGTTGCCGAATCCTCATTCATTGCAGCGGCTATTGTATCAAGTCCGACAGGGCCGCCGTCGTAAACCTCGATCATGGTTTTAAGCATTCTGCGGTCAAAATCGTCAAGTCCAAGCTCATCCACCTCAAAGCGGTTGAGAGCACTTATTGCGACCTCCTCGGTTATAACGCCGTCAAACTGTATTTCGGCGACATCGCGCACTCTTTTAAGCAAGCGATTTGCTATTCTCGGTGTTCCTCTTGAGCGAGACGCAATTTCAAGCGCACCTGCCGGATCTATGGCGATACCGAGAATCCTCGCAGAACGGGTAACAATCTGAGCGAGCTGCTCGGGAGTATACATTTCAAGGCGGAGAATAACGCCGAAACGATCTCTGAGCGGCGCGGACAACATTCCAGAACGAGTCGTTGCCCCGATAAGAGTGAACTTTTTAAGATCAAGCCTTATTGACCTTGCGGAAGGACCTTTGCCGATAATAATGTCGATTCCGTAATCCTCCATTGCAGGATACAAAATTTCTTCAACCGTTCTCGGCAGACGATGAATTTCATCGATAAACAGGACATCTCCTGTATCAAGTCCTGTGAGAAGTGCAGCAAGATCGCCGGGCTTTTCTATCGCAGGGCCTGATGTGATGCGAAGATTAACGCCCATCTCATTGGCGATAATGCCTGCGAGCGTTGTCTTTCCGAGACCCGGTGGACCGTAAAGCAAAACATGATCAAGCGATTCTCCTCTGCGGCGCGCTGCGTCCATATAAATCGAAAGATTATCTTTAGCCTTAGTCTGCCCTATGTATTCTCCGAGCGTTTTCGGACGAAGCGAAACTTCTGTTTCATCGTCGCCGATAAAGTCGGTTGACACTATTCGGTTTTCAAAATCAAATTCGTCGTTCATAACAAACCTCAGAATAAATATTTAAGCGCGTCTTTGATAATATCTCCGACATCTGCCGCCGCATTACATTTAGAAACCGCAGACTGCGCTTCCGACTGCGAATAGCCGAGATTGACAAGTGCGGCTACCGCCTGCGACAAATTATCCGAACCGCGCGAAACATCGGCGATCTGAGGACTTTCACTATCGTCCTGCGAGACACCGAGTGATGAAAACTTATCTTTAAGCTCAAGCGCAATGCGTTGAGCTATTTTATTGCCGACGCCCTGAGCGCGTGTGAGCGACTTTATGTCGCCTGACGACACCGCAAGCGCAAGCTTTGACGGCGACAGCTCCGATAATATTGCGAGCGCCGCTTTAGGTCCGACTCCGTTTACACTGATGAGCAATTTAAATGAGTTAAGTTCATCCTCAGCGGAAAATCCGAAAAGCTCAACCGCGTCTTCCCTAACACTCATATATGTATACAATCTCACCTTTTCTCCGATATTTGAAAGCGAGCCTAGTGTCTGTGATGTTACAGAACATTTATAGCCGACCCCGCCGCATTCTATCACTGCGGACTGCGGATCAATATGAATAAGCGTTCCGTTTAACGAATATATCATTTTTTGCTACTCCTTTATGCTTTCAGCGAAATCCCAGCCTTGAAGCAATCGAACCGCCTGTGTGAGCATGGCAAACTGCAACAGCAAGCGCGTCCGCCGCATCGTCCGGCTTTGGGATCTCTTTCAGCGATAGCAATGTTTTGGTCATTTCCATGATCTGATGCTTTTCTGCTCTGCCATAACCCGTTACAGCCATTTTGACCTGAAGCGGTGTATACTCCGCTATCTCAACTCCGTGCTTAACAGCGGAAAGCAGACAAACTCCCCTCGCCTGGGCAACGCTGATGGCTGTTGTGGTGTTGGTGTTGAAATACAGCTTTTCCACTGACATTGCGGCAGGTTTATATTTATCGAGAAGATAATTCATGCCGTCATAAATCTCCTCGATCCGCTTTTCAAAAGGCGTGTCCTTATCGGTGGTTATAGCACCGTATTCCAAAACCTTAAATCGGCTCGCTTCATAGCTTATAACCCCGAAACCGACGATCGCATAGCCGGGATCAAGCCCGAAAATAATCATGATTTCATACTACCCCATAATAAACTTGATATTTAATTATATCACAACGAAGCGGTTTCTTCAATGTTTTTTATCGATTGTTTATAATTTGTTAAGTATTTAAAGAATTATCGTGTTCACAATATTTGCAGATCGATCTACCGAAAGCCTTTTTATAAACTCGCGGAAGATATGTTTCTCTGCGTGTTATACACTTTTCATTTGAGCAAAGCTTATCGGAGTTGCTTTCGGGAAGTGATGAAAGTTTTTTACCGCCGTTGTCAAGCATATTGAGGATAAGCGCCATCCTAGCGTACATACCGTATTCCGTTTGATTGAAATATTCCGCTCTCGGATCTTCATCGACTTCATAAGCAATTTCGTCCACTCTCGGAAGCGGATGAAGGATCTTGAGTCCGTATTTAGCCTTCTTCAGCTTTTCTTTATCGAGCACGAACACACCCTTTTGCCGTTCATACTCATCTATACTCGAAAAGCGCTCTCGCTGAATACGAGTCATATATAGAATATCTATTGAGGACATGGCGTCTTCAAGCGACTCGCACTCGGAATATTTATGTCCGCTTGCAACGATAAAGTCTTTAAGATATTGCGGAAGTCCCAGTTCCTTAGTTGAAATAAGCACAAATTCGTTATCGGGATAACGGCAAAGCGTTTTTATAAGCGAATGGACGGTTCTGCCGAATTTTAGATCGCCGCAAAGGCCGACACATAAGCCTGAAAGTGTGCCTTTTGTTTTGCTGAGCGTGAAAAGATCGGTCAGCGTCTGCGTCGGGTGAAGATGCCCGCCGTCGCCTGCGTTTATAACCGGCACTCTCGAATACATTGCCGCCGCCTGTGCCGAGCCTTCAAGAGGATGGCGTATTGCAATAATGTCGGCATAATTGCTGACAACTCTCACCGTGTCTTTAAGAGTTTCGCCTTTTGAAACAGATGAATTGCCCGGATCGTCAAATCCGATGATGCTGCCACCGAGACGAAGCATTGCTGTTTGAAAGCTCATCTGGGTTCTGGTGGACGGTTCATAAAACAGCGTTGCCATTACTCTGCCGCTACAGCTCGCTGTGAAATACTGCGGCTTTTTCATGATTATATCTGCGAGGTTCAGTATTTCCGATATTTCCTCTATAGAGTAATCATCGAGATCGATCAAATGTCTGTCCTTCATCATACACCGTTCCTTTCATTTCTCATACAAAAGTCTGCACATCAACGATATGCAGACTCAAAAAACAAAATATTAAAGAGAAGATAAGAAAAGCAAGATATTGATTTTTCACTCGCAATCCGCATTTTATATTCCTCCGTTTTTAACTTATATAAATTATATACTCTTAAACCGCACTTGTCAATCAAAAATCTATCGATTCTCAGCCGATTAAAAATTCTCCGCAATACTCTGTCTGCATGATTTTCTTCGCCGACTCGGAATCATAGGAATATGCCGCCGCCAGCTTCATCGCAGCGGCAGGAATAGTCATGTTAAGCGGGAGAACTCCGCGTTTTAAAGCATCTGCTCCGGTTTTATAGACCGACATATCGACCATGCCAAACGGACACTGCGAAACAAGGTAGCACGGCTTATTCGGCAATTTGAGCCTATTCGGCAGATTTCCGCTGCCATAACCGCACAGCAGAACCGCCTGAGCGTCATCTGCGCTGATCATTTTTGTGAGCGGTGTCACATACTCGATCTTAATTTTGCCCGAAAGCTTGTTTCCAATCGGGACCGCTTTCGGAAACCGTGTGAAAACGCCGTCAGCCGGCTGAAAGGATATAACGCTGTGGGTATTAGATTTTATTGCTTTCGCACCGTGAATAAGTCTGCCGTTCATCAAAATATAAACACCGCTGTTTTTTAGTGTATCCGCGGCAAGCACAGCGTTTGACAAATTCATTTTAGCATCGGATCCGACATCTCCGGGCGGCAACATTGAGCCTGTTATAATAACGGGCCTGCCGATATTGCCGAGCAGAAAGCTGAGTGCAGCCGCTGTATACGCCATTGTATCGGTTCCGTGGGTTATAACAAAGCCGTCGCTTTCATCGTTCCTGATATAATCGGCAATATGCTCTATCATATCAGCCGAAATATCGCTGCTGTCGATACAATAAAGGCTGTCGTATTCGATCTTTGTGTCTGTCAGCGCTCTGACAAATGAAAGATCTGCCGCTGAGGGTTCGAGTCCTCCGGCGGTTCTTTTACTTTCGATAGTGCCGCCTGTGCGAATTATTTTAATTTGCATAATCTACCCTGCCTGAAAATCTGTCGCGTTCTTGTGCCGTACCTTTTATAACAGTATACTGCCCCGATGTTTCCGAATAAATTTCAAGCTGTGTTCCGAGCGGAACTTCCTTTATAAAATCGATTGCGAACGATCTAATATTTTCAGCGCTTCTGCGGTCTTCAGGAAGGTTATCCTGAAGTATCGCGGCGTATCGTGCGTTGTTCAGATGGCGATTAAGATCAAGGTCGGAATATGTTACTGTTTTTCCGCCGACAAGGCTCGGGCATGTCAAAGACATATCGCTATCGAGCGAAAGCGCCGGATCATCATAATCGGGGTACTCCTCAAAATTTATATATAGTGCATTCGGTCTGAGCGGGCGGTGTGTATCTGTGTTTACAAGCACATAGATATTGCATCCATGTGCCAAAAGCTCGCCGTCCTCCGAATACCACAAAAAGCCTCTTCTGAAGCGGACGCCCTTTGTGCCTATATTCCATGTGTAAAGTCGGAACTTTTCACCGTATTTCGGCATACGATAAATGATATTGCGGGTTTTATTGACCAGGAAAGCGAGCTTATGCGCAACCATATTATCGCAATCGCACCCGAGCAATGAAACATGCTTTTCGGCGGCGTCCTGCTGATACTTCAAAAAAGCGAACAAAGTCAGATCGCAATTCACATCATAGTCGCATATAGTCGTTTGGGGATCAATAAAATACATTCCCTCTTGAGCCTTCGGGTAGTTAATCATTCTCAACACACTCCATTTTGCCCGATCAGTAGTTTATGACTATTGATTTGAGATATATAAGGTCGATTATATTAACCGCGCCGTCTGTATTTAAATCAGAAAGGCGGTAGATTTCGTCAGATCCATTTTCATTTGCGATCAGCTTCTTCAAGAGAAGCAGATCAGCTGTGTTTACAGCGCTATCCGAATTGATATCACCTTTTTTAGGTTTAGACGGCTCGATTGTAGTTGCAGCTGTAGTAGCTGTAGTGGTTGTAGTTGCAGCTGTTGTAGCTGTAGTGGTTGTGGTGGTTGTGCTTGTAGTTGTGGTTGTAGTTGTGGGAGCAATGTAATACGGGTTTGCTCTGCTTTGCGTTTCATCGCAGTTTATGCATTTTCTGGTCTGGGTCTCACCATCGCCCTCCCATCTGCCGAACTGATGAGAAACAGTCGTTTCGCGTGTTTCAAGAAGCGTATCGCAAACCTCGCAATATTTACCGTCTTCCCCGGCAGAGCTGCACTCAGCTTCCGTTATATTTTTCCACACGCCGCTTGTATGACCAAGCGCGACGCAATCCTTTGCGACAAATTTCAGATTTGAAGATGTGCTATCGCTAACATACTTTTCTGCCGATGAACCGCTGAATCCCCAGATTTCAGCCGGCTTATAGCTACTGCCGCAATATAAAAATGCACTGCTCCCTATATTGCAGTTGTACGGAATGTTGATATGCGAAAGCGATAAATTACCGTAAAACGCCGCATACTCGATCACCTCTACCGTGCTCGGCAGTGTGACTGATCTCAGCGTTCCATTGAGGTATGCTGCCTGAAATGAAACTTGTGTTATTCCGACAACAGGTCTGCCGATTATAGTATTCGGGAACGAAAGAACGCCGTTTGAAAGCGATCCTGTATATCCTGAGGCGAAAACGCCGCCGTAAGAACGGCTGTATTTAAAGCCCGTCGCACTGTCTGTAACACTGTCGAAATACTGCACGATCCTGTGGTCAAGACTAAATGTTTCTATATCGGGATCAAAATATGTATCTCTCGGTGATTTTGCTATTTTTTCGCCGTTTTCATAGCGATTTAAGCTGTTCCATGTAGTGTCGATAATGAGCCATCTGCCGTTTACATAGACCTCATTCCACATATGATTAGCGCGGTTTTTTTCAGAACCGTAGATATTCTCATAAGTCCATTCTCCCGATGAATCGGCATAACCGATAATACGAATACTCGGAATACCTACTGCGCAACACAGTGCATTCATCAAGGCAGAATAGCCACGACATACGGTGGTTCTTGTGTTTATAACATCAATAACAGTCTCAGACGTCGTACTTGTTCTTCCGTAGAGATAATCAAAATCATAGTAAATATTTTCGGATATCCAATCTGCTATAGCTTTTGCTTTTGATAAATCGTCAGATGATCCGCTTGTTATTTCGTTCGCAAGGTTTTTAACGACAGGTAGATTTTCGCTCGATACTCCTTCACTGTCGTTTGATGCTAAAGTTGTTGCTGCCTTTAAAAGATCGTCGCTTATATAGTCCCCTGTTTGGGCATATTTATTGCTTTCAACATTATCTTCGTAATAATCGACATACTCTCTCGACAGTATCTGATCGCCGAGGATAGAGATAAGAGCATTCTTTATATCGTGGGCAGATGTTGTTCCTGCATTGTAATATCTGATCGCGCCGCTTTCGTCTGCTATAAGCACGCACGGAATTACAAGGTTATCTGCTGTTAATGTGCTGAAAAGATAATAGTTATTCAAGCTGCCGCTGTCGGCGCTTGAAATTATATTTGAAAAGCCGTTTGATATTTTGAAATTCATAACATCGGCTGCGGTATTTGATGAAACAATATCAAGATAAACGCCTTTTATAAGACCCGGAGCCGTATTTTTCA
>CAVGWP010000057.1:0-7661 GCA_963633095.1 bacterium
GCATTGCTCGTCCTTTCTTATTATAAATCAGACTGGTCGATATATTTTCATCACAGAATATTCAATATGAAGAACATACTGAGCACCAGAGCGAAGATAGCGCAGATTATGAAATAGACTGTTCTGTGCGACTTCTTCGAGATATTGCCGCCGCAAAGACCTATCATTATACAGCTTGCGATAAGCGCGAGCACCAGCACGCAGATAGCCACGGTATTGTACTGAACATTCAAAATATCTGCAAAAAACTCCGCGATATACGACACAAAGATGTTAACTGCCGGCAATATCAAAAGCGGGAGCATACCTGTTGCATAATCCTTTTTGCCCGCTCTTAAAAATGTGAATGCCAGCGCAAACACAACGGCGATAACCGCCAAACTCTCAACTAACATTTCATTGTCCTCCGATTCAAACCCTTGCAACGCCCGATTCGACCGCCGCATTATACACCGCTTTTGCGACCGACTGAACAACACCCTTATCGAGCACCGACGGCATGATATAATCCGCCGACAGCTTATCAGCCACATAATCGGATATTGCAAATGCCGCCGCCGCTTTCATCGGCTCGTTTATATCGGTTGCCCTTGCATCGAGCGCGCCTCTGAAAATGCCGGGGAACGCCAGCACATTGTTTATCTGATTTTTATAATCCGATCTGCCTGTTCCGACGACTGCCGCGCCTGCCGCTTCGGCGTCTGCCGGCATGATCTCGGGAACGGGATTTGCCATTGGGAAAACGATCGCACCCTTTGCCATTGAGCTTACCATCTCAGGGCTTACGATATTCGGAGCAGACACTCCGACAAAGACATCGGCGCCTTTCATAGCGTCCGCAAGGGTGCCGCGTTTTCGGCTTAAATTTGTTATCTTCGCCATTTCTGCCTGCGCGGGGTTAAGCTCGCTCATACCCTCGCAGATAATGCCGAATTTATCGCACATTGTGATATTACGCACTCCGATAGACATAAGCTGTTTTGCGATCGCAATACCTGCCGAGCCTGCGCCGTTGATAACGACTTCGACACTTTGAGCCGACTTCGATACGACTTTAAGCGCCGAGATCAGAGCCGCCGCAACGACTATCGCGGTGCCGTGCTGATCGTCATGAAAAACGGGGATATTGCAGCGCTCTTTAAGTCTGCGCTCGATCTCAAAGCAGCGCGGAGCCGAGATATCTTCAAGATTTATTCCGCCGAATGAATCCGAGATAAGGCTTATTGAATCGACGATCTCATCAACGCTTTTGGAGCTCACACAGATCGGAACAGCGTCCACATCGCCGAAAGCCTTAAACAGCGCACACTTGCCCTCCATAACAGGCAGGCTCGCGAGCGGACCGATATCTCCGAGTCCGAGGACAGCCGTGCCGTCGGTAACGACAGCGACAAGGTTGCCCTTTCTTGTCATTTCATAAACCGCAGACGGATCTTTTTCGATCTCAAGGCAAGGCTGCGCAACACCGGGAGTATAAGCTATCGAAAGATCGTCTCTTGTTTCGATCGGGGCACGGCAGATAACTTCGATCTTGCCTTTCCACTGCTTATGCTTTTCGACTGCAACTTTTCCGTAATCCATTTTCACACACTCCGATTTCACAAATTTCGTTCTATAAGTTCCTTTGCCGCGTTCAATGCAGCGTCACTCACACCGCCGCCGATGATTCTCGCAAGCTCTCTGAGCCTGCCGCTGTCATCGAGCTTTGTGATAGATGTGAATGTTCTGCCGCCGGAAAGCGACTTTTTGATCAACAGATGACAGCCTGCCATGCAGGCTATCTGCGCCAGATGTGTAACGCAGACTACCTGACGGTGCTTGCCGATGATTTTAAGACGGTCGCCTACTTTCAGAGCGGCTTCGCCGCTGATTCCCTGATCTATTTCATCGAAGATCATTGTTCCGACAGGATCGGAGTCGCTCAGCACGCATTTTATAGCGAGCATGATCCTCGACATTTCGCCGCCGGACGCTATTTTTGAAAGCGGTTTCATATTCTCGCCTGCATTGGTCTGAATAAGAAATTCGATCTTATCCGCGCCGATCGATGAATACGGCGCAGATTTTATCTCCGCTTTGAATTTAACGCCGTTCATATTCAAAAAGTTCAGCTGACGCTCGACTTGTTTATCAAGCTCCGCCGCCGCTTTTTCTCTCGATTTTGTGAGCTTTGCACCGAGCCTTTTGACTTCTTCCACTTCATTGATAAGCTCATCCGACAAAATTTCGGAATCTCTTTCATCGGCATTAAGGCTCTCAAGCTCGCGCTTTGCGTTTTCGAGATAATCGAGCATTTCGCGCTCATCTTTTCCGTATTTCCCGATAAAGCCGTAATAAACATCGAGCCGCTCAGAGATCTCCGAGAGCCGCTGTTCGTCAAACTCGCAGTCGGCTGCCGCCGCTTTTATCTGCTCGGACGCTTTGGAAAGCAGATCTCTCGCGTTAGACATAGTATCTGCCGCCGCTGCAGCACTCTCGCTTTGCTTTGCCGAATTTATCAGCCGCTCGATAACGGCGTCCGCCGCAGTGAGCAGACCGCTCTCGCTGTCGAGTGCGGAAAACGCCGCCGAAAGATCAGCGCAGGCTTCGCGGTTTTTGAACATTTTATCACGCTCGCTTTTAAGCTCGGCTATCTCGTTTTCCCGAATCTGTGCTTTTTCAAGCTCGGCTGCGGCGTATATTAAAACATCGCGCCTTCTTTGACGCTGTTCCTCGTCACTCGCAAGAGACATAATGCGCTTTCTTGTCTTCTGCATTTTTGAAAACGCCGCTTTATATTCGCTCAGAATATCGGCGTTTTTTGCAACAAGATCAACATAGATATAATGACGGTCGGGATCCAGAAGCTGCTGGGAATCATGCTGACCGTGGATATTGACAAGATAAGGTGCTATCGACTTTAAAGCCGCCGCAGTGACGGGGACATCATTGATCCGAGCACTGCTTTTTTTCGGCGTTATGATCCTTGTTATGATAATATCGCCGTCCTCATCGGAAATATCCAGACTGCTTAAAGCCTCCCTGCATTCCTCCGACAGATCTGTGAACCTTGCAGTGACCTTTGCGGTGCTCTCCCCGGCTCTGATCAGGTCCTTTGCGGTGCGCTCGCCGAGCACGGCATTTATCGAGTCGATCACTATCGATTTACCTGCGCCTGTTTCGCCCGTGAGCACGCACAGCCCGCTGTCAAACTCGACATCTGCACGCTCGATAACAGCAATATTTTCAATATGCAGATCTGAAAGCACAAGATCACCTCCCGAATGGTTTTATTATGTATCAGTATTTCAGCTCTCTGAGCTTCTTTGCGAGCGATTTCGCGTCCTGCTCGCTTTTGGTTATGATGAAAATAGTATCATCGCCTGCCAAGGTTCCGACGATCTCCGGATAGCCGATATTATCAATAGCGGCGCAGGCGGCATTCGCCGTTCCGGAATAGCATTTCACAACAACATCGTTAACAGCGGAAACGACTGAGATCACGGCACCGGAGAAAATTCCCTCAAATTTCGGCGGAACATTGTCGCCGCCGAGGGCCTTATAGCGATAGTTACCGCTTGGATCAGTTGCCTTGACGAGCCGCAGCTCCTTGATGTCTCTTGAGACAGTGGCTTGAGTAACATCATAGCCTTCCTCGCAGAGCAGCTCAAGCAACTGCTCCTGCGTTGTTACCACATTTTCTCGAATCAAAGATAGTATTCTTCCGTGGCGATTTTTCTTCATCATAAAACCTTCTTTACTTTATCTTTTCCTTGAGTATTTTCAAAAAGCCGTCTTTCTTTATTCGGATTATATCCGCTGTTATTTCGGCTCGCGATATTTTAACACGGCATCCGCTTGTTATCGGCACCGCCGTTTCGCCGTCCACCGTTAAAAACGCTTCTCTGCCCGGCTGATCCTCGACCCACATTTCGATAACCGAATCGGGTGTTACGACAAGCGGCAGATCGAAAAGCGAATGGGCGCAGATCGGAGTTATTATAATGCTTTCAAGCGTCGGCTCGATAACAGGACCGCCTGCCGAAAGCGAATACGCTGTCGAGCCTGTCGGGGTAGACACAATGAGCCCGTCCGACCGATAATTCATTTCAACTCCGGAAATATCGGCATGAATGCCTATCATTCTCGAACGCGCACCCTTTGACACAACCGCGTCGTTCACGCAGAAAAACTCATTTGTGCCTGCATGGGTCTCGACCTCGGCTTTGAGCATAAGCCTGTGTTCGACTTCATAGCTGCCGCTTTTCAGTGCTGAAAGCAGCTGCATTTCGTTTGACTCGAGGTCGGCGGTGTAGCCGAGATGGCCGCAATTTATGCCGAGGATCTTTTTGCCTAACATGGCAGCCCGCTTAGCGGTGTGGAGTATAGTTCCGTCGCCCCCGAGTGCAAGCACGACATCGGCTGACCCTATCAGCCCGTCGGTTTCGGGGTTAGGCTCGCCTGCGGCTGTTTCACTGTGCTGTATGCCAATATCATCAAGCGTTTTTAAAAGCTCGGCAATAATATCCTCCCGAACGCCATCGGGATTTAAAAAAACAACGGTTTTCATATTAAAACCACCTCAATCAAGCGCATTGTGTGACTGTTCGACAAGCTCCTCCGGCTGAACATCGGTGTTCATCGCCGACTCGCCGTCATTTTTCAAAAGGATGAGATATTCGATATTGCCCTGCGGTCCTTTGACAGGAGAATAATCAAGCCCGTCCACCGAAAAGCCCTCCGACAGCGCAAATTCGACAATGCTTTTCACAACATCGATATGCACCGATTTATCTCTCACAACGCCTTTTTTTCCGACATTTTCTCTGCCGGCTTCAAACTGCGGCTTTATAAGGCAGACGCACCTCGCCTGCGGCTTCATCAGCTTTTTCAAAACAGGCAATATCTTTTTCAGCGAGATAAACGATACATCGACCGACGCAAAATCGAGCGGATCGCTTATCTGCTCTGTTGTGACATATCTGAAATTAGTGCGCTCGAGATCCACGACTCTCGGATCGGTCCTGAGCTTCCACGCGAGCTGACCGTAGCCGACATCGACCGCATAGACCTTTTCGGCACCGTTTTGCAGCATACAATCGGTAAAGCCGCCTGTTGACGCACCGATATCCGCGCAGATCATTCCGTCGAGCGTTATATCAAAAGAGCTCATCGCCTTTTCGAGCTTCAAGCCGCCGCGGCTTACATATTTGAGCCGCTCGCCGCGGACTTCGACATTCATACCGTCCGCCACGGGAGTGCCCGCTTTGTCGGCTTTCTGACCGTCGATATAAACATCGCCCGCCATTATTATCGCTCTTGCGCGTTCTCTCGACTGCGCGAGCCCGTTTTCAAACAAATAAATATCAAGCCTTTTGCTCATTTCGACTCTCCTCAAAAACGGTGTTGTATATTCCCTCTGCATCGAGCTTCAGATCATTCAACGCCTCGCTCACCTTTTGCTGAGGAATAAACCGTTCGTCTATCGCGGTTATATTATAATCGCCCTTAAAGCCGTGCGACCTGCATAGGAAAGCGAACTGCTCACCGCAGCCGCCCTTGCGCACGCCCTCTTCAAAGAAATATATTGCAGACGCAGATTTACATTCCTGCGCCGCTCTCTCATCGATCGGCTTTAATTTATAAAGTATCACTGTTTTAACCGAAATACCGTTTTCCTTGAGCCTTTCAGCCGCAAAAAGCGCGTTTACCGCCGTTCTGCCGTAGGACACAAGCACCGTGTCGCCCTCGCCGTAGACCGCATAGTCAGAGCCGACATTATCGCGGTAGCATTCGGGCAGCTTCGGTTCTCTGCCGCGCGGATACCTCACCGCAGCCACCGAACAATCGCCGTAGACCGCTTCATGCAAAAACGAATCCAGCTCCGAAAAGGTTATCGGTGCATAAACAGTTGTGTCCGGCACTGTGTTTAAAAAGGCGACATCGAAAACGCCCTGATGTGTTATGCCGTCCTCCCCGACGATGCCTGCTCTGTCGATCGCAAGAACGACCCGAAGCTTTTGCGCCGCCGCGTCATGAATTATCTGATCGTAAGCCCGCTGTAAAAACGAGGAGTACACCGCAAATACAGGGATAAGTCCCGAAGCGGCAAGCCCTGCACAGAATGTCACAGCGTGCTGCTCAGCGATTCCGACATCGAAAAAGCGGTTTTTAAACGACTGCTCAAAGGGTGCAAGTCCCGTGCTGTCACGCATGGCGGCAGTCACAGCGCAGATACGGCGGTCTGCCGCCGCCATTTTGCAAAGCGACTGACCGAAAAATGCGGAATAATCTGTTCCAGAGCAGATGCGCTCTCCTGTTTCTATATCGAACGATGAAACGCCGTGGAACAGCTTCGGCGAACGCTCGGCATATTCATAGCCCTTGCCCTTGACTGTGCAGACATGGACAAGCGCCGGTCTGCGTTGCTGCTTTGCGGCGTTGAGCACCGAATCGAGCAGCTTGAGATCGTGTCCGTCGATCGGGCCGAGATAGGTAAATCCCATATCTTCAAACACCGTCTTACTGTAGATCATGCGCTTGAAGAAGGTCTTAACACGCTCGGCGGCTTTATAAAGTCCCCCGCCGATCAACGGGATCCTTTGAAGAAATTTGCCCGTGCCGCTTTTGAATTTATGATAGCGCGGCGAAGAGCGCACCACCGCAAGATGACGCGCTATTCCGCCGACATTTTTTGAGATCGACATTTTATTATCGTTGAGCACAACTATTAAATTACCGTTTGTTTTGCCTGCGTTGTTAAGCCCCTCATAGGCAAGTCCTCCTGTGAGCGCGCCGTCTCCCACGACGCAGACGACATAGCCGTCTTCCCCTTTAACGCTTTTTGCCTGAGCAAAGCCGCAGCCTGCCGAAACAGCGGTGCTTGAATGGCCGGTCAGAAAAGCGTCATACTCGCTTTCGTCGGGGTTTAAAAAGCCGGTTATTCCGCCTTTTTCGCGCAGAGTGTCAAAACGGTCATACCGCCCTGTGAGCAGCTTATGAGCATAGCATTGATGTCCGACATCGAAAAGCAGCTTATCATTCGGGCAATCGAAGCTTTTATGCAAGGCGACCGTCAGCTCGACAACGCCGAGATTTGAAGCAAGATGGCCGCCGTTTTTCGATACGGTTTCGATCATTTTGCCGCGAAGCTCGGCGCAAAGCTCATTCAGCTCGCTGTTGCTCAAACGGTCAAGATCACGCGGGGAACGAATAGTTTCGAGCAATCCGTATTCATTTGTTCCGCAGTTTTCATTCATTAGGTGTTTTACCTCGTTTTTATAAAGCCGCAAAAGCGGCAAATCATCTTTATTCATATAGATTATAGCACATCTGACCGCCTATGTTCAACCCCATTTTGAATTTGATGAAACTTTATTCAGAATAATTTATATATCTTCGAGCGTCAGCACGACCGAAATAAGTGCAAGTATTCTTTTCATGAGGTATGCGTATAAAAAGAAAACTTAACATACATGTTAAGTTTTTTGATTTACGCTTAAGTGGTGATTAAAATAAGCCTCGACAAACCGTTTGATGCCGATTTGCTTGACGAGCGGTGGGAGATGTGGTAGAATAGGATAAAATAAGAAATCGTTTGTAAACTCCGCGCCCGCGGCTGTACTGTAAATGGGACAGGTTATGCGGTATAATATAGGTAGAAAGAACAAGGAGAATATAAG
>CAVGWP010000058.1:0-702 GCA_963633095.1 bacterium
AGTTGGTTCTCATCATCGTTTCTCATTTTTTTGTGACGAATGGCTGCAATCCCGTAAAGGAAAGATACGAGAGTCCACTTACATTAAGTACGACACGATCCTTAAAAAGCATATCAAGCCGAAACTCGGCAGCTGTTTCCCTACGGGAATCACAATGGGCATTGTAAACACTTTTACGCAGGAACTCATGGTTAAGGATGGGCTCGCTGCAAAAACAACGCACGACATTTTGGTAGTACTGAACAGTATATTCAGATATGCATCCATACATTTATCGGGCGTTTTCCCGACGATTGATATCAGCTATCCGAAAGAAATCCGAAAAGAAACACGCATTCTTTCCCTTGAGGAGCAAGAACGGTTTGTAAAGCATTTGCTGACAGACATAGATGCATGCAAGTTTGGTGTGCTGCTTATGCTGCTTTCGGGAGTGCGTATCGGTGAGTTGTGCGCTCTGAAATGGGAAAACATCAATATGGATGAACTGACAATACATATAACAGCCACGCTCCAGCGACTGCATAACACAGAGGCGGAAAGCGGAAAGCGTACCCGTATTGTGATTGGCGCACCGAAAAGCGATACATCTGTTCGCGTTATTCCCCTGACCGATTCCGCAGTTAAGCTTTGCCGTAAATTGACTGTTTGTAATCCGAACGCGTATATTCTCACCGGAACAGAAAAATATATGGAACCGCGTAC
>CAVGWP010000058.1:712-7474 GCA_963633095.1 bacterium
TGCAATACCGCATTAAGAAGTACACTCGTGAATGCGGACTTGATGGTATTCACGCGCATACGCTGAGGCATACATTTGCGACAAGAGCCGTTGAGGTCGGCTTTGAAATCAAATCACTTTCCGAAATACTCGGTCACGCAAACACTACGATTACTTTAAATCGCTATGTGCATTCCTCTATGGAGTTAAAACGCGCTAACATGAACAAGTTGGCGTCAGTAGGTCTCTGATCCTTTCCGCAGTCAAATTTATGTGTCATTTCCGCAAAAGCAGCTGAAAAGCTCCTGCTTATCGCCTTTTATACAGATTTATATCAGAGTGGTAAACTCTGCGAAACCAAGGTGACGATTTTTGTTTCCTGCCGATAAAGCAGGAAATATATTTTGTCAGCAAGATTAACGATCTTTAGGAATTGAGTTGATCAATTTGATGGAAGAAGGATATAGATGGGCACGCACAGATCGCCGGAACAGTTAAAGCCGGTAATTATGAAAGGGACACAACATATTGTCGCTACCGGCGGAATGGCTAACTTCAGCTTTTCAAGACTTACGACAGAAACAGGCTTAAGCGCACCGACAGTATATGAGCACTACAAAAACAAAGAAGATCTGTTGACAACCTGCTTTATGTCGATCGACAACGATGTGTCCTCAATGATGGCGAAGATGCTGAAAGGTATGCCGTCGAAAATTTCGAATATGGCGAACTTTGAAAATATGTGTTGGCTGTTATGGATATCCTACTGGCATTACTTAATTGCTGACGCTGATCGCACTCAGTTTTACTGGAATTTTTATAATTCGCACTATTACACACAGGATATCCGAATAACCCGCGAAAATAACTTCAAGGCGTTTCTTGATTTTATTTCCGTTGTTGATGAACAATTCTCGATTTCTCAAAGATGTAATGTCGATTTGCTTGTAGCAAATTTGATCGACGGAACGGTTGCGGCGGCAGTCAAGGCTATCAGAGGCAGTTATCAAAACGATGATATGACCGCCAAAACCGTGTATCACATGGTTTTTCAACCTGTGTTTTCTATATCAGGTATACAGAACGAGGGCTTAAGAAAGCAGGATGACTTATGACGGAAAAAGAACTGAAAAAGCTAAGTCGTGCGGAATTGCTTGAAATGCTGATCGCACAAAGTAAAAAGCTCAATCGTATAGACGAAGAATTGGCGGCAGCACAGAAGGAGCTTGAACGGCGGGACATCGCCATAACGACCTCGGGCACGCTTGCTGAGGCTTCACTGAAGTTAAACGGCGTCTTTGAAGCTGCCGATAAAGCCGCCAAGCAGTATATTGAGAGTCTCGGCGTTCAGAAAGAACAGGCGGATAAAATCATTGCCGATGCACAGGCAAAGGCAGATGATATCATAAAATCTGCCGAACAGCAGCGGCAGAAGATCCTTTTAAATGCCGATGAGCAAGCAAAGCAAAGCCTTGAATAGTTCGAGGAAACAATTCAAAGAGTTTAAGAATAAGTGTATATAATCTATTTTCACGGAGGTGCAGCTTTATGAAACAAGAAAAGCATATTACGGATATTGCTGTTCCTTCTATTGAGGAGTTACGCGGCGAACTGAAGAGAGAAAAATTCCACAGCCGATATAAAAAACTGCTTCGCAGCACGATTTATACGCTTGTTATCGTGGCAGCAATCAGTGTGCTCGTGGCAACGCTGCTGCTTCCTGTATTACAGATCTACGGAACCTCAATGAGCCCGAACCTTCTTGAGGGAGACATTGTGTTCTCGGTTAAAACTAAGGATTTTAAAACAGGTGATATTATGGCGTTTTATTATAACAACCGAGTTTTGGTTAAGCGCGTTATCGGCTTGCCCGGTGATGTTGTTGAGATCAAAGACAACGGTGATGTGTATGTAAACAATACATTGCTTGATGAACCCTATCTTACGCAGAAGGCTTACGGTAACACAGATCTTGAATATCCCTATACCGTTCCGCAAAATTCCTATTTTGTTTTGGGCGATCACCGGGAAAGCAGTGTCGATTCGCGTAATTCCATAATCGGTTGTGTGGAAAAAGAAGAAGCGGTCGGAAAAATACTGTTCAGGGTTTGGCCGGTGAGCCGTTTCGGAAGGGTAGATTAAGCTACAGCATAAAAGAGGTATTTTCAGATGAATAAGGACATTCAAAATCAAGCTGAAAAACTGAATAAAAAACATCGGCGAAAGCGTATCTGGTATCGGATTCTTTCGGTGCCGGTGAGCTTGGTCGTGTTTGTAACCACTTATGCAATGATATTGCCTGCAATCACGCTTGAATCCACACCGGACACCTACTGTGGTTATGAAGAGCATGCCCACGGGGACGAATGCTACGAAACACCCTCGGTGCCGGAGCATAAGGCGATTCAATGTACTGCACAGAAAGCTCTCGGCGAAGGAGAGTATATTGTTCATACGCACACGGACAACTGCTTTGACGGCGGTGAACTGATATGCACGCTGGATGAGCAGAGAGAGCATACGCATTCGGATGAGTGCTATAAAAACGGTGTGCTTGTATGTACAAAATCTAAAGCAGTCATACATCAGCACACGGATGAATGCATTGTAACGATTCCGGCGACGGAGCCGCAAGGACTTATATGCACAAAAACGGAGCATAAGCATACAGAAGGCTGTTTTGTAAATCCTGCAAATGCTATGACTATGTCGGCGTCACTGACAGCAAACGCAACAGAAGTGCAGCCGGACGCCAAAACCGATAACGACAGCACCTCAGCGGCTGTAAACGGCAGAGAATTGACGAATTACACAACGTCGGACGGTGCAACTGTCTACGGTACGGCGTATTCGGACAAATCAACCTCGAAAATAGAGGGCGAATTTGAAGGCGCGGAATCCGATGACGGAAAGACGCTTACCGATAAATCGGTTATTTACGGCGCTGATGATTATAATGCATTTTCAAGCTATGCGGAAAACACTTTTTCTGTCGCGCTTTCGGCACTTGGTCAACAGTATGAAAACACAAAACAAGAGATTGTCCGAACACCGTTGGATGTTGTTTTTATTCTCGATACATCGGGTTCAATGATCAACAACACCTCAGGTTCGAGTTATGTATATCTGGATCGTGCCGAAAAAGCCGTTTCCACACTTAATGAGCTTGCCAAGTATGTAACATCGATCAACTCGGACAACCGCTTTGGCGTTGCAACATTCAGCTCCTCTAATTCGA
This sequence comes from bacterium, assembly GCA_963633095.1. Lineage (GTDB taxonomy): Bacteria > Bacillota > Clostridia > Oscillospirales > Acutalibacteraceae > RUG14109. Next base: position 3,930 of record CAVGWP010000058.1, read on the forward strand.
GTTACAACAACTTCGATTCTCACGAGCTGCTCCCGATCGGCAATTATTTGTCCGCAACATCTAATGACATTTTAACATTTAAAAAAACAGGTACGGATAGTAGCGGCTACTATAAAAGCAATGTCAGCGTCAACACGGCGGTTTCGGGAACCTCGAGCTCCAATACCACATATTTTTATGGCGGCACATACACCACTGCCGGATACTATCAGGCATATCAGATGCTTTCAAAAACCGACAAAGCAAGCCATACCGTAACGACAAAATACGGCGATGTACAGCGTGTTCCTATCGTTATTTTAATAACAGACGGTGTGGTGACATATCGACCCAACAGTTCATACTATCCATATGAATATTCCTCTTCTAAATCCGGTCAGGGAAACTCGATGGATAATAACAGCCTGTTTTATACTGTTCTTTCGGCGTATCACTATAAGCAGATGATCGGTCAGGCATACACGAATAATTCCAAACTTTATACTATCGGTATCGGCGATGAAGCGGTCAGCAACGACGACTTAAAAGTCGTGCTCGATCCTACATCCGAAAACATCGCAAATCTGAGCAGCACATATTCAACTGCAAAAGGGTATCTTCAAAATAAAACAGGTTTTCCGTCGAATTATACTGCTTCGTATGGAACAGAATATTATTTCTGCGACGGCACCTATTCTACGGATACCTTCAATCCCGAATTAACGACACATCTTAAAAGCTTTATAGCTGAAAACTCAGGTTCATTTTATTATACCAGCAGTCAAAAAAGTCGAACAAGCATTCAAATGACCGATGTTATCGGAACGGGTATGGAAATAAAGAGTGGATTTGTCTTAAGGTACGACGGCACGAATTATAGTATGACCTATGTTGGTGCAGATGGCAGTGCTAAGCTGTATCGGTATACGGGCAGCGATACTGTCAAGGCAAATTACTTCGGCAGTGAGGTCTCTCTCTCCGAAATAACTGTTCGGGTGGATACAACCTCCGGCGGGAATCAGCGTATCACATGGGATATTCCTGCCGAGCTTTTGCCTGAATATACACACGCCCGCAGCTCGGCATGGTATTACACAATGCTCCCTGTGCGTCTGCTCTATCAAGTGGGATTAACCGATGCCGAATTGCAAAAAGTTCAGAGTATGACAGCGTCTTCTGAACAGCTTGTATATTATACAAACTACTATGACGGCTCGACACCCGCTGTTACCGCAACGATAATACCGATGAACGATGCGGAAGGCAGTGTTTCTCACAATCCGTATTATGACAACTTTGCCGGAGAAACACGGTACAAGGACGAGAATACTACCGCTACCGACCCGACCTTCCGCGCAGTCTCGGCGTTGACTTCAAGCGGAACAGAGCAGATAAGCTTTTCTATGGGCAATAACGGTAAGCTTGTTTTTGCGACCAAGAAGCTTGATCTCAACGGAACAAAAACAAGTGTATCCGCAAAAAAAATATGGCAGGACAGCGACGGCAACACCGTAACCGATGCTTCAAAGCTGCCTCAATATATAACAGCGGTGCTCAAGGCGGACGGTAATGTATATTCCTCGCAGGCACTCAACGCCGAAAACGGTTGGGAACACACCTTTGAAAATCTGCCCGAAAATTGGGCAGACGGCAGCGAGATTGTCTGGACGGTTGATGAATACACCATTCCTAAGGGGTATGATAAAACCATCTCCGAAGAAGGAGGAGGGGAAACCTCCGTGAGCAGCCTTGAAGACGGAGAAATATATGTCTTCGAGTATAACGGCTATTATCTCACAAACGCCAATAGTACAACTGCGATTACGGCTTCGGCTGCCTTGAGTGAAAACGCACAGTGGAAAGCCGTTAAACAAAGTGACGGCACTTTCAAACTTCAAAATGTCGCTACCGGAAAATATCTCGGTATTCAGAGAACCAGAGGAAGCTGGAGCTCGTATTCTTATTCTGTGATAGCAGGAGATGGAAACACGTCGAGTTCCTACTATGGTTCAAGTTATTACTATGGATGGAGTCTCAGCAGCAATCGACTTTATCAATCGGATTGCAGCAGGTATATCCAGATATCACAGAGCTATTACAGCGTATCGGTAGGTGCATCAACCTCAGGCAATGCAACAACTTTCTCCGTGAAAAAAATCGCTTCACATCTGTTTGTTATAACCAATCGCGCGAAGGCAAACGCTTCGCTTACAATAACAAAGCTTGTAGAAGCACCGAATTTAAGCGGCGAGTTTAACTTCGAGGTTTCATGGGATGGGCTTTCAGCTCCAATCACATTCAAATTGAAAAACGGTGAAAGCTATAAGCTTGACGATATTCCGATAGGAGCATCTGTCACAGTCAGGGAGCTTAACTCCGATGGCTACTGTGTTGCATTTATCAATGGTAATGATGAGCAGAATGGTATTGCAGCCTACACATATACAGCCGACAGCGATACATCACTGACTGTTCGGAACACGGCAGATGTTATGCTGCCGGAAACCGGAGGCGTCGGCTCTAATCTTTACACTTACGGCGGAATCGGCATTATGCTCTCTGTCGTTGTGCTCGGATATCTTCTGAGGCGTAGGTACGGGAAGGAGGGTAAATAACAGGTAATTGCCTCTCCTACAGCGAAATAAAAGTGTACTCGCGCCGTAGGATACATCCGAAATATATTTAGATTTTTATTAGGAAGGAAGAAAAACCATGAAAACAACAAAGAAATTTATTGCATTTTTGCTTTCTCTGACGATGGTTATGACACTCGGCATCACAGCATTTGCTGCCGGTACCGGCTCCATCACAGTAGAAAACGCAACCCCCGGTAAAACCTACACCGCATACAAGGTGTTCGACGCTACATACAGCGGCGATGCAGCTTCCTACTACATTGATAAAAGCAGTGAGTGGTATAACCTTGTTGTAAACGCAAAGTCCGGTACAGAGTCGCTGTTCAATGTTGAACCTCTTGCGTCAAATCCGAACCGCTGTGTTGTGAAGTTTGTCAGTTCCAACACAAGTCGTATTTCCACTTGGTTCAACAGCGATGAAGTAAAAACTGCTGTTGCAAGCTTCACAAGCGGAACATCCTTAACCGCTACCAACGGCACGGTCAAATTTGACGATCTGGACTTCGGTTATTACTATATCTCCAGTACCCTCGGCGCTACGGCTACCATCACCAATGTAAAGAACAGTGCGACTGTTATTGATAAGAACCAGACTCCCGGCTGGGGCGAAGACGCCGGCAAGAAAATCGTTAAGGCGGACGACACTCTTGCTGACTCCGATACAGCGGCAATCGGTGATACAGTCAACTATAAGATAATCGTGAATAACGCACTGAATTACAGCAAGACAGATAAGGTCAAGCAGTACATCATCAACGATCAGGAGGGTGCAGCCATCTACACCGACTTCCATACGGTTGTTGTGAAGGTTAACGGTAATGTAATTGATGGCGGCTGGATCATGGGTCTCGATGGCGACACAAATACAAGCCATCCCGTTGATAAAAATGATGCAACTACCACTTACGAAAACTGCAATTGGTATATTGT
>CAVGWP010000059.1:0-7328 GCA_963633095.1 bacterium
GGGAAAAATTCTCTGAACTCACTGCAAAGCTGAGCGGCAAGTGTTTTGTTGTGTGCCAGCACAAGTGTCGGACGATTCACATTTGCGATAACATTCGCCATTGTGAATGTTTTTCCCGAACCTGTGACGCCGAGCAAAACCTGCTCACGGTTGCCGTCTAAAATACTTTTCGTTATCTTGTCTATCGCCTCTGGCTGATCGCCTGTCGGTGAATATTTTGAAACAAGCTTGAATTTATCCACTTTATAATATCTCCGATACACATAATTACTCTATAAGTATAGCACAAAAATATAAAAAATAAAAGATTTTGCGCGAGTTTTGCGTGTGATAAATTCACCGAATATCGCTTTTTCACTCAAAATTTACAACTTGTTAAATATTAAGACCCTGCTTTAGTGTATCATAAAATCAAGCGTGGGGAGGGAAAACTGTTGTTCGGATATGTCAGAGCGTATAAGCCCGAGATGAAAATTTGCGAATTTGACACATATAAAGCGGTGTATTGCTCGCTTTGCCGTAAGCTCGGCAAAAGATACGGCGCGCTTGCCCAATCTTCACTTTCCTATGACTTCACATTTCTTCTTATGCTTATGCTGTCGCTTGAACCCGAGTGCTGCGGTTATCGAAAAATGCGCTGCAGATACAATCCGCTGAAAAAGTGTATGCGGCTCGACCGCGAAAGCGAAGCGCTCGAATATGTCGCGGCGTGTCTTGTCTGCTCGGCGTACTACAAAATCGTTGATAATATTGAAGACAGCGGCTTTTTCAAACGAACGGTTTACCGTGTTTTGCGGTTGTTTTATTCCCGACACCGAAAAAAAGCTATGAAGCTTTATCCGCAGGTCGATGAAGCCTGCCGCGAGATGATGAATGCTCAGCGAAAAGTCGAGCGGGGCAAAAGCGGCGATCTTGACCTTGCCGCAGAGCCGACGGCGCTTTTCCTTGAAAAGATCTTTTCATATAACTATGATGAACCGACAAAACGAATTATGAGCAGAATAGGATATTGCGCAGGAAAAACAGTCTATCTTCTTGATGCGCTTGACGATCTGCCCGATGATATTCGCTCAAAAGGATATAATCCGATAGCCGTTAAATTCGGATTATATGATAACCAAAATGAAGGATCCGATGCCAAACAACAGGCGAAGTATCTTATCAATGTTTGCATAACCGAGCTTGCAGCATCGTTTGAGCTGTTGAATATAAATAGATATAAGAGCATACTCGGCAATGTGATTTATCTCGGATTGCCTAAAACTCTTGAAAAAATCATCAAAGGCGATAAAACCGCCGTGGAGGAAAAGAATAATGAATGATCCGTATCAGGTCCTCGGAGTTAGCAGAAATGCGACCGACGAGCAGATAAAACAGGCGTATAAGGAGCTTGCGCGAAAGTATCATCCCGATAACTATGCCAATAATCCCTTGTCGGATCTTGCCGAGAGCAAGATGAAGGAGATAAACGAAGCTTATGACGCTATCGTTGCCGAGCGCAAGGGCAAAAGCAACGGCGCAGGCGGATATTCGTATTCTTCGGGTACAAGCGAATTTGCAGATATTCGCCGTATGATCAATGAAAATAAGCTTGAGCAGGCCAGAGAGTTGCTCGACGGTGTGACGCTCAATCGCAGAACAGCCGAGTGGTATTTTTTAAACGGCACTGTGCTTTATAAGCGCGGCTGGTTTGACGATGCATACACCTCGTTCTCAACCGCTTGCCGCATGGAACCGTCGAACATGGAATACCGCGCTATGCTCGATCGCTTGAACAGCCAGAGAAACAGTGCTTTCGGCGGCTACAACAGCTACGGCGGCTATCAAAACGGCTCTTCCGGCGGCTGCACAGCGTGCGATGTTTGCCAGGGACTTATTTGTGCCGACTGCTGCTGTGAGTGTATGGGCGGCGACCTTATCCGCTGCTGCTGATATGAAAAACACAGCTAAGACAGCCTTTTGCGGTATTCTTGCCGCGCTTTCGCTGATCGTAATGCTTGCGGCGTATTTTCCGTATCTGACCTATGCGTTGCCTGCCATTGCAGGGTGTATCACTGTTCCGATAGTTATAGAAGTGGGCAGAAAGTATGCTGTTGCCGTTTATGTGATCGTGTCACTGTTGAGCTTTTTTATATGCGAAAAGGAAGCAATGGTGTTTTACATATTGATTTTCGGTTGGTATCCGATAGCAAAATCGCTGATCGAGCTTATAAAAAGCAAGCCGCTTCAGTGGACTGTGAAGCTCGTATGTGCGACCGCAGGGTTCGCAGCGGCATATTTTTCATCGATCTTCATTTTCGGTATCGATGTTGAATCACTCGGGGACTTCGGAAAATATACTTCGCTTATAATGCTCGCGGCATACGATATAGTTTTTGTTTTTTACGATATAGCAGTAAGCCGCCTTGTATGGCTCTATGTTGCGAAGTTCAGAAAACATATAAGAAAGTTGATAGGATAAATGAAACGACTTACATCGCTCATAACAGCGATAATCATCATAATATCATGCACGGCGACCGTCAGCGCAGACCAAACGATGACGGTCTCTGTTTGCGTTTATGAACAGGTTACAAACAGCTACCTTTTCCCGAAAACATCGATCGAGCTTTCGGAAGGAGCCACGGTTTATGATGTACTGAAAAAAACCGGTTTGAGTATTAAAGGCACATCGACTTATGTTTCCGCAATAGGCAGCTATGCCGAGTTCGGACACGGGAAAAAAAGCGGCTGGACATATTATGTGAACGATGAGTTTCCGAGTATCCCTGCAGGAAGATACCGCCTTAAAAACGGCGATAGCGTCCGTTGGGTGTATGTTATCGACGAAGAAACAGCTCCCACTGAAACTACAGCTAAATTGAACGCAACCACTGTGCCGAGGCAGAACGAAAGCCGCCCGTCGGCGTCCGCCATTCAGCAGGTGACGGCGAAACAAGAAACACCGACATCGCAGGCAACAAACAATTCGACTAAAAAAACAACCGAAAAGAAGTCCGCAAAGTCGGCAAAATCATCAAGAGCCGCAGCCAAAGCAGTCCCAGCCGAAAACGGCACAGATCAGTCAACGGCAGTCGATCAGGATATGATAGCGGAGTCGCTCGAAGTTATCAAAAACGACCCTAGCTCGTTTACACCGCTGACGCTCGCTCTGTACACACAGGCGATACCGAGCAATATGAAAAGCTCAATAGCCGAGGAAACACCGTCAACTCCGACCGCTGCGGCGCGCATTATCATAAACGCCAATGCACTCGGGATCGATGTCCAGGAGGATACGCTTAAAGCATGCTTTGACAGCGATAAACCGGAGACAACAGGAGTAAACGGCATTATTTTCTCGCTTATCGCCGCTTGCAGAATGAATATAGCCGATGAATATAAAAACACAGTTTCATCGCTTTCCGATATGCTTGTCGATTGGCAAAATTCAGACGGCGGCTTTCCGCTTGAAAAAGGCGGAAAATCCGAATGCGATCTCACCGCAATGGCTGTAACCGCACTGTCATGTGTTGACGATGATAAGGCAAGATCTGCATCAGAGAGTGCATTGTCATATCTGTCGTCTATTCAAAATGAAAACGGCAGCTTTTCATTGTATCAAACCGAAAATTGCGAAAGCACCGCACAGGTCGTAATCGCTCTGTCGTCTGCCGGAGTCGAACAGACCGACGAGCGGTTTGTGAAATCCCGTTCAGCATTGCAGGCTCTTTATGACTTTTATAATGCAGGTATCGGTTTTTCGCATGAAAAGGGCGGGGACGCCGATCCGATGTCGTGCGAGCAGGCACTGCTTGCGATATATTCGGCACAAAATATGAAAAATCCGTATTCCGCGAGCGTCAGCGCGCATATCGATGAAATAAACTTTCCTCTTATAATCATCATTGTCGGAGTTTTAATTGTTATCAGCGGGACGACATTGTTTATTCTCACTAAAAAGTCAAAAAAGCAGATACCCGCTGAAAAGACAGATTGACATTTCGGCGTTTCGGAAGTAAAATAAATATATTGACTTTTTAAAGCGAAAGCGTGGTGCTTTGATGAATGAATATTATGCCGATGTCGCTGTTATCGGCGGCGGCGCGGCAGGCTTGATATGCGCCGGAACAGCCGCTTTAAGAGGCAGAGAAGTTATTTTGATCGAGAAAAACGAACGCTGTGCGAGAAAAGTTATGATAACAGGCAAGGGCAGATGTAATCTCACAAATCAAAGCGACCTTCAACAGCTTATTGCTTCCACCCCGAAAAACGGCAGATTTTTATACAGTGCCTTTTCGGAATTTACACCAGATGATATCATCGCACTTGTTGAAGCACAGGGCGTTAAAACAAAGGTCGAGCGCGGCAGACGGGTCTTTCCGCAGTCCGATAAGGCTGTAGATATCGTCGATGCGCTTGTTAGCTATGCAAGAAAAGCAGGCGTTAAAATATTCTGCGCCGAAGCGCAGAAAGTTGAAAGCGACGATAACGGCTGCGTTGTCACATTGAAAGGCGGCGGCGTCGTTAAATCTGAGTCTGCTGTTATCGCAACAGGCGGTGCGTCGTATCCGTCAACGGGCTCAACAGGGGACGGATATCGTTTTGCAAAAGAGCTCGGACACACCGTAACACCGCTTTCTCCCTCGCTTGTTCCGCTTACCGTACGAGAGGGCTATGCCGCAAAAATGCAGGGGCTGAGTCTCAGGAATGTTGCGGTGCGTGCCGTTGATAATCAAAGCGGTAAAACGGTTTATGATGATTTCGGTGAATTGATGTTCACGCATTTCGGCGTGACAGGACCGACAATTCTCAGCATGAGTGCTCATCTTAAAAACATGGCAGACGGCAGATATTCGGTGCATATCGATCTGAAGCCCGCGTTGGACGAGCAGGCACTTGACCGCAGGCTGATAAAGGATCTGTCTAAAAACTCGAATAAACAGTTTTCAAACGCACTTAATGAGCTTTTGCCGCAAAAGATGATTCACGTGATAGTTAGCTTGTCGGGTATCGCTCCGGAAACCAAAACAAACCAGATCACAAAAGAACAGCGGCTCGGACTGTGTAAAACAATAAAAGATCTTCCGCTTACAATATCGGGGTTTCGTCCCATTGCCGAAGCTGTCGTGACTTCCGGTGGAGTCAGCGTTAAGGAGATCGAGCCGAAAACAATGCGCTCAAAAATCAAAAAGAATATATTTTTTGCCGGCGAGCTTATCGATGTCGATGCATACACCGGCGGATTTAATCTTCAGATCGCATTTTCCACAGGCTATGCCGCAGGAAGCTATGCGTAAAACATGGGGGGATAATATGATCAAAATAGCGATTGACGGACCTGCAGGAGCGGGAAAAAGCACTATTGCGCGCGCAGTTGCCGCAAAAATGGGATATATCTATATCGATACAGGCGCGCTTTACCGTTCGGTGGGCTTGTATACGATGAACCGGGGCGCCGATCTTTCCGACCAAAAGCAGATCGAAGCGGTTTTATCGGGACTGAATGTTGATATCGGCTTTAAGAACGGCGAACAGAGAGTGTTTGTGAACGGAGAAGATGTGAGCGACGATATCCGAACGCCTGCCGTGTCTAAAGCGGCGAGCGTGGTCTCCGCAGTTCCTGCCGTGCGTGAGTTTTTGTTTTCACTTCAGCGCACTCTTGCCGACAGCCGCGACTCTGTTATGGACGGCAGAGACATCGGAACAGTTGTTTTGCCGGACGCGGATGTTAAGATATTTCTCACTGCGTCTGCCGAAAGAAGAGCCGACAGGCGATATAAAGAGCTTTTGGAAAAAGGCGAAAGCGTCGAATACAGCACCGTTTTGGACGATATAAAAAAACGCGACTATGCCGACAGTCATCGTGATATTGCGCCGCTTAAGCAGGCGGATGACGCTGTGCTTGCGGACACGAGCGATCTGACGCTGGATGAATCTATCGCGCTTATCGAAAAAATTATAACCGAAAGGATAGCTCGGTAAAACGCATGAATAAGTTTTTGCTTGTTTTGAAAATAATTCTTTATCCTATATACCGTCTTATTTTTTGGTATTCTGTGGACGGACTTGAAAATATTCCGAAGGACAGGGGAGTTATATTTTGTTCCAATCATATCTCTAATATCGATCCTGTTTTGTGGATAATCGTTATCCGCAGGAGACTGTGCTTTATGGCGAAGAAGGAGCTGTTTAACAACAAGCTTCTCGGCTGGTTTTTGCGAAAAGTCGATGTGTTTGGTATCGACAGAGGAAAAAGAGATATCGGTGCTGTCAAAAAGGCGATCCGCATTGTGAAAAACGGCGATATTTTAGGTCTGTATCCCGAGGGCACCCGCTCGAAGGACGGTATTCCCGGCAAAGCAAAAACGGGAGTGGCTTATATTGCGCATATGTGCAAATGCGATGTTGTTCCGGCGGCTATTAAGTGCAACGGAAAATTGCATCCGTTTAAGCGCGTCCGCATGACGGTCGGCGAGCCGATAAGCTATGAGGAGCTTAAAAACTCCGCTTCTAAAGACGATCTTCAGAAAACAGCCGATCATATTATGAATAAGGTCGTGGAGCTTTGGGAAACGCTATGATCAAAATATCAGTGGCAAAACACGCCGGCTTCTGCTTCGGTGTGGACAGAGCGGTCAAAATTGTTTGCGGCCTTTTGAATGATAGCAAGAGCGTCAGTACGCTCGGTCAGATAATCCATAATCCTCAGATAGTTGAAGATTTTGAAAACCGCGGCGTTTCGGTCGTCGATCGTCCCGAAGATGTCAAATCAGGGGACACGCTTGTGATCCGTTCGCACGGCGCGACAAAACAAACAATGGCGCAGATACGAAAAATGGGTATTGCCTGCGAAGACGCAACCTGCCCGTTTGTTTCAAAAATCCATCGCATTGTTGATGAGAATACGGACGAAAACACAACGCTTATTATCGCAGGGGATAAAAGCCATGCGGAAGTCATCGGAATAATGAGCTATGCGAAGGGCAAAGTCATCTGTGTAGAGAGCGAAAAGGAACTCGAGCTTTTGCTCGAAAACAGTGAGGATTTGGCAGAAAAATCGATCTGCGCAGTTGCCCAGACGACTTTTAATAAGAGATCGTGGGAAAAAATTTATTTTTTATTAAAAAAACACTGTACAAACGCCAAAATATTTGGTACAATATGTGTTGCAACCGATGAAAGGCAGAAAGAATCCGAAAAGCTTTCAAAAGAGTGCGATCTTATGATCGTCATCGGCGGAAGGCACAGCTCAAACACAAATAAGCTGTTTGAGATATGCAGCCGAAACACGAAAACAGTCTTCATCGAGAATGCATCAGAATTGGATCGCGGTATGTTCCATGCGG
>CAVGWP010000060.1:0-7061 GCA_963633095.1 bacterium
AAATCGCCGATAAATTCAACCTCTCGGTCAGCGGCGTTCGCTGGAACATGGCGGAGATGATACGGCTCGGTCAGTTCAAAAACAAGGAGGAACTGATAAACACCGCTATTGAAAACAAACTGGTGGTGGCAACGCTCACGGACGGCGAGGAAGAGGACATATAACATATTTGATTATGCAATCGAAAACGATGTAATGCCGTTTTTGATATTAGGAATAGCAGGCATATTTCCGAACTCGTCCAAATGAAAAACCACTCTGCGGTCACATTTGTGTGACGGCGACAGAGTGGCGGCTTTTAGATAAACAATAGTTGACTTGCTGAACAAAAAGCGAAGCAATAAGGTGGCACGACGCATCATATTCAGGAGTGCACATATCCTTTTATGAAAAAAGACCGCTAAGCGGTCATTTTTAAGGTTTATATTTACATTTGCGGAGAAAAGCCATCCTTTTCCAAAATATATTCCTCTGCAACAGAAAGATAATCTTCAATCCGCTGTTCTTCCAGCGCCGCAATCATATCGGCAAAAGGCTTCAGTTCACCGGACACCGCATATGCTTCAAGAGCATCATAGTACTCGATCCGATTCTCTTTTGCTATAGATATAGGAAGATAATCACGCGACATTAACTGATAGTTCATAATCATACGCGATGTTCTGCCGTTACCGTCTTGAAACGGATGAATTTTAGCAAATTCGGCATGCGTCCATGCAGCCAATTCTATGGCATTTAGGTCGTTTTTGCTTTGCATAGCTGCAAAAAACTCTTTGATCTGTGCATACATCTCTACAGGCGCAGGCGGCTTGTGATGTGCGCCGGATATGCGTACATCTATATTTCTGTATACGCCGCCGATCATTATATTTTCCATCAGAATAGCATGAATATCTTTTACGATTTTCTCATTCAGCGGCAACTGTGCGGCAATACTTGTTTTCACATATTCAAACGCTCTTGCATGATTCGCAACCTCGTAAATTTCCCGAAGTGTTTTACCACCGACAGAAATTCCGTCTTCGATAATTGCTTTTGTTTGTATCAGGGTCAGAGTGTTGCCCTCTATTGCGGTCGAGTTGTGAGCGTATTCCACAGCAAAACTGTTGTCAAAGCTCAACAGTACCGATGACGGCATATTTGCACGGTAGGTATTCAATCTGTTTTTTATTTCTGACAGCTTTTCGTAACTCATTAAATCTTCACCCCTGCTTTCTGTTACAGTAATTATATCACAGTTATCATTGATTTTCAATCTGTCTCACGAAACAAACTACTCCTTTAGTCAAAATCCGGCTCGGAAGATGTTTTTGCAAGCTCCGTCTGATGTTCGGGACTAACTTCTTTTGAAAAAGAAAACGCAGAGGATTCCTGTTCCTCTGCGTTTTGAGTGCTGTTTAAGCGTAGACTATATCGTTGAGTACTATCTCCCTTGCCGACGCTCTGAAGTTGTTCATCAGTCCGACCCACTTCATCATTTCGTTGGCTTTCATCTGCTCGTCCACGCCCTCTGCTTTCGCCATCTGCTTCACCAGTGTCTCCACCATGTCTCTCGCTCTCTCGTCCACTTCGTTCAGATGTTCGTTCAGCTTGCCTTCCACCAGCAGAGTCGAGAACAGCCATCGGCGATGATTCAGAAGAAACTCCCTGCGCTTCTCCCCGTAATACCCGTATGTCGCTTCCACTTCCTTCGGTGCTTCCAGATCCGGCAGATAATAATCCCCGTGAAGTGTGTAGCTCAGTCCGTTCGTCTCGTCTATAATGTGTTTCTCCATAATCGTTATTCCTTTCTTTGTTTGTATATTCAGCTTGCTCTAAAGCAAGTACCGTTCGTGATATCTCGGCTAATCTACCGTTCTCATCTATCTTTATTTTATTTTTTAAACTGTCCAAAAAACAGCACTGTTTTTCAATACTCTCTGTTATACCTATGGTGCATAACAGGTGTCCATAAAAATATCTGCTTGATAGGACCGTGTTAAATATTTGTACATGAAAATGTACTCAATTTGTGTTATACTTTATTTAGAAGCTATTAAAGGAGGCGGCTTTTTTGAGCAGGACTTATATTGCTATTGATCTGAAATCGTTTTATGCGTCTGTTGAATGTGTTAGTCTCGGGCGAGATCCGCTGACGACAAACCTTGTTGTTGCCGATAAAAGCCGCACTGAAAAGACTATTTGTTTGGCTGTGTCGCCGTCGCTCAAGGCGTACGGTATTTCCGGCAGAGCACGGCTTTTTGAAGTTGTTCAGGCAGTGAAGAGAGTCAACCTTGCGAGGCTGAAAGCGGCTCATATCCGCGATTTTCGCGGTGAATCGGATGACGACTGCGAATTAAAACGCTCGCACGATATGGCGGTCTCCTATATTATTGCGCCGCCGCGTATGTCCGAATATATGAAGTTCAGCACAAGAATATACGATATTTATTTGAAGTATTTTGCACCTGAGGATATTCATGTTTACTCGATAGACGAGGTTTTCATTGACGCGACAGAGTATCTTAAAACATATAAAATGACGGCAAAACAGCTTGTTTCTCATGTTGTTGACGATGTTTTCAATACGACGGGGATAACCGCAACGGCTGGGATCGGCACAAATCTTTATCTTTGCAAGATCGCTATGGACATTATTGCAAAGCATATTCCGCCGGACAAAAACGGCGTTCGCATTGCTGAGCTTGATGAAATGAGTTACCGCCGCAGACTTTGGGATCATAGACCGCTGACTGATTTTTGGCGCGTCGGAAAAGGTTATGCCGACAAGCTCGAAGCCAAAGGGATTTACACAATGGGCGATATTGCGCGGTGTTCTCTCGGAAATGACAAGGACTATTATAATGAAGCTCTGCTGTACGACACATTCGGAATAAATGCGGAGCTTTTGATAGATCATGCATGGGGCTGGGAGCCCTGCACAATAGCTGATATTAAATCCTACAAGCCGCAGACGAACAGTATCGGCTCCGGACAGGTGCTGCAACAGCCTTACTCATTTGAGAAGGCAAAGCTTGTGACGCGGGAAATGATCGACCTTTTGTCGCTTGATTTGGTTGAGAAAGGGCTTGTGACTGACAAGATAGTGCTGACTGTCGGATACGATGCGGAAAACCTTAAAGATCCCGCGGTGCAGATAGGCTATATCGGCGAGGTCACGACTGACCGCTACGGCAGAAAGGTGCCGAAACACGCACATGGCACTGCAAACATCGGAAGAAAAACATCGTCTTCCAAGCTTATGTGCGACGCTGTTTGCAGTTTGTTTGACAGAATCGTATCGAAGAATCTGCTTATCCGCAGGATAAATGTTGCGGCTTGCAATGTCACGAGCGAAAAAGATGAAAAGCCGCAGCAGCGTTTTATGCAACTGGATATGTTCTCGGATCTCACAGCGGAATTTGACGCAAAGGTTTCTGAGGACGAGGAACTGAAGCGCGAGAGAAGCAGGCAGAAAGCGATCGTTGAACTGAAAAAACGCTACGGCAAGAACGCGGTGCTTAAAGGAATGGATCTTGAGGAGGGTGCGACGACTGTTTTAAGAAACGGGCAGATCGGCGGACACAAAGCATGAGAGGTGATAGTTTGAACGGAAAATACGATGATATTATCGATATGCCGCACCACATTTCGCCCAACCGAAAGCGAATGTCGGCAAGGGACAGAGCGGCTCAGTTTGCGCCGTTTTCGGCACTGACGGGATATGATGCTCACATTGCGGAAGCGGCAAGGCTGACGGATGACAAACCTCAGCCGGACGAATATATTTTAGCCCAGCTTGATATGAAGCTGAAATATCTTTTGGAGTGCGCAAACGAGCCTCCGAAAGTAACGCTGACATATTTCAAGCCCGATGAACGAAAGAGCGGCGGCAGATATATCACAAGCGAGTGCAGGATAACAAGGATCGATGAAAGCTCGCGGGAAGTGTTTACAACCGACGGACAGCGCCTTCCGATGGACGATATAACGGCGATAGACAGCGAGGTTTTTGAAAGCTGGAACAGCGACATTATTTAAAAAAGTGTGCAAATCCGCACACTTTTTTAATTAGTTACCGCATTCTATGCTGATGTTATTGAACACCGACAAGACATCTTCTATCGTGGTGTTTTGCTTTTCCTCTGCAGATTTATCGACCACGACCTTGCCCTTATCCATCATAGCAAGGCGGTTGCCGTAGTCCACAGCGTAACGCAGGTTATGCGTTACCATAAGCGATGTAAGGCCTTTTTTGCGGACAACTTCATCGGTTATACGCATAATGTTTTCGCTTGATTTGGGATCAAGTGCAGCTGTGTGTTCATCGAGAATGAGAAGCTCAATATCCGTCATACCTGCGATCATAAGAGCCGCCGCCTGACGCTGACCGCCCGAAAGAGCACCCATTTTGACATTCATACGGTCTTCAAGTCCCATTTTACATTCGGAAACAAGCTGCTTATAATAATCGATTCGCTTTTTATTTATCGCCGGAGCGAGGCTGAATCTGCCATGTTTATTATCGGCAAGCGCAAAATTCTCTAAAATCGTCAGGTTTGAGCAGGTGCCCAGATGAGGATCCTGAAAAACTCTGCCGATCGTTTTTGCACGCCGATGTTCGCTCATCTTAGTGATATCCTTGCCCTTGAAGATGATAGAGCCGCTGTCCGGCATGATCGTGCCGCAGGTGAGGTTTAAGAGCGTTGTTTTACCCGAACCGTTTGAGCCGACTATTGATACAAAATCGCCTTTTTGAACCTTGAAATCAAAGCTGTCAAACAATGTCATTTCATCGACTGTGCCTTTATTGAAAGCAACATTGATATTTTTCAGCTCAAGCATCTGCCGCACCTCCTTTTGAGCGTTTTAACTTATTAGAGAGCAGCAATGCAAGAGTGAACAGCACCGCCATGATCATCTTGTTGTATGCGCTGGGAACGCCGAGCCGCTGAGCGACTGTCAGGGCGGCCTGATAAAGGACTGCGCCAATTATGACCTTTGTTGTGCTTTTCATAAAACGCACTTTTTTTAGGAGCGATGTTCCTATGATAAGCGACGCAAGTCCGATGACTATTGTACCTATTCCCATGCTTTGGTTGACATTACCGTTGATCTGTGTATAAAGCGCACCTGAGACTGCGGCAAATGCATTGCCTATTGCAAGACCGATTATCTTGCATTTGCCGGGGTCTCTTGAAAGCATTTTCACAAACTGCGGATTATTGCCTGCCGCTCTGAGCAGCAAACCGTTTTTGGTTTTGAGGTAGAAATCGAGCAACAGCTTGCAGATAAGAGCAAATACAAAGAAGATCACAAGATCGCGAAGCCCGATATTTCCGACCGATGAAAGCTTTGCGGGGATAAAGCTGAAGATAGGAGCGTCGTGCAATGTTTCGACAGTTCTGCCGTAGGAGATCGATGTATCGCTCTGGGCAGTGAAATCGCCGCTCATACCGACAGCTGTTGCGACAAGGTTGACTGTTATCAGCAATGTCGATACCAAAATACCGCACAAAAGCGGACGGATCTTGAGTTTTACATTCAAAAATCCTGTCAGGCTGCCGAACAGCGCACCGACAATGAATGCGAGGAGCACGCCGATAAACGGATCTATTCCCGCATGGCAGATAAGTCCGTAGACGACCGCACCGGCGAGGAATGTTCCCTCGACGGTGAGATCCGGAAAATCAAGAATGTAAAACGAAACATAGTAGCCCATTGCGATTATTGAAAACACGAAACCGGTTTCCAGGAACACATCGCAGGCACTTAAAAAATCTATCATCAGTTTTGTCCTTTAGCTAATTATTTTGTTACTGTCTGAGCGTCTTTGAGGCTCTCAGGAAGTGTGATCTTGAGGGAGTCGAGCACTGTTTTATTGATAACAGGCTGTGTATCCGATACTTCTTTTACGCTCATTGTTTTAATGTCTGCCCCGCCGAGCACATCGGCGCCCATCTTACCTGTGACAGTACCGAGAGCAACATAATCGATAGATTCGGAAGCAAGGCAGCCGTTTTTGACCTGCTCTTCTTCCGAGCCGTAGACCGGAATACCATGCTTATCAGCAGCGGAGAGGACAGAGGTGAGATTATTTACGACATTGTTATCTGTAAAGTTGTTGATGCAGTCTACTTTTGCCGCGAGAGCGTCTGCTGCGGAAGGAACATCTGTTGAACTCTGAACAGCGGAAGCTTCGACTTTAATACCCTTTGCATCGCATACCTTCTTGAACTTCTCAAGGTTTGCGACAGAGTTTACTTCGGAAGCCGTGTAGAGAATGCCGATCGTTTTAACATCGGGCTGGAGTGCCTGGATCATATTGACCTGAGCCTCATGATTCAATACATCGGAAGTGCCTGTGCAAAGGTCGCCGGGAGTTTCGTTCGACTGAACGAGCTTTGCTGCTACCGGATCGTTTACAGCGCAGAAGATAACGGGGATCTCCGTTCCGCTTGTTGCGTTGTATGCCGAGATCGCGGCAGGTGTTGCGATAGCGAAGATCATATCGACATTTGCCGATACCATGTTCTTTGCGAAGTTTGCGCAGTCCGTATCTGCGGCTGAGGCGGAGCCTGTCTGATAATCGAGCTCGTATTTAATGCCCGCTTCGTCAAGTCCCTGCTTAATGCCGTTGTAGCAGTTATCGAGCGAGGGATGGCTCATATACTGAATAATGCCGATCTTATATGTTTTATCCGATTTTGCATCCGAGCTCTGCGAGTCGGTGCTGCCGCAAGCGGCGAATGAAAGTGCAAGTGCGAGTGCCATAACGATTGCTAAAAACTTTTTCATAATAATTTTCTCCTTAAAATTTAAAAATTAGGTTTTTCAGACGGTCAATCGCACACCCGCCATCGTTTGGTTAAAATCTTCATAACATACTCTCCTTATAAATAAAAAACTGTCCCTTGAAATAATTCAAGGGACAGGATCAAACATATCCTGCGGTACCACCCAAGTTGATAACACTGAAGTATCCGCTCTGCCTTATACCATTGATATAAGCTTGCTTGGTAACGGCGCAAGACCCCGTTGACTGCTACTAACGCAAAAAACGCTTTCGGTCACCCTCATAA
>CAVGWP010000061.1:0-6499 GCA_963633095.1 bacterium
CAGCACAGCCTTTGCCGCAAGCGTTTTCTCAAATGCGACATTTATACTCATCGGCGCGGCTAATGTAATTGCTCTTGTGGCTGTATTCTTTGTCGGTAGAGCAGTCGGCAAGAAAAAGCGCGAAGAGAAAACGGAGGAACTGCAAGATGCGTAAAAGGGCGGTGAATACCTTTATCAGCATAGTACTGGTTTTTGCGCTTATAAGCGCCACCTGTACAAATGTCTTTGCCGCAACATATACGGGAAACACTTATATCAAGGAAACGGTTATAAGCTACGGAAAGACGGCAGATGAAGCCAAGGCATGGCTGACCGGCAAAGGATATACGGTGCTTGACTATAATCTCAATGAGGGCGCGGACGATACTTGGTCCACAGAGCGCGCTGTTTATCTCGGTTATAAAACCACCAAAAATGCCGAGGAAGCTATCACAGATATGAAGCTGATGAATATGAAGGGCGGCTACAGTGTCGAGGATTATCAAATGTTGCTTGAAGAGCAAAAGTCAAATATCCGCGTATTTATAAGCAACTTCATTACTGCAATAGGTGAATACAGGAAAAATTATACGGCAGGTCAGCAGCGTGCGCTTGCAGCACACGAAATGCTCAATCTTCTTTATGACGACGACACAGAGCTGAACTTGGGAGATTTGCTCCTTAACAAAATAAAGGAAGAGTATTCCGACGAAGAATGGAAAGCACTTTCCGCCGAGGAGCAGTCGCAAGCTGCCGATATGACAACCATTCTTATGCAGTCCAACAGTGCTTCGGTGCTTGCAATGGAGCAGCTGATCGCTCTTGCCGCCGATTCAAGCAACACGCTTTGGACAGAAAGATATGTCAATGCGAAGACCTATGATGAAATGATCAGCTCACTTATGAAAAGTGAAAAACTCACCGTTTCTCAGGCTGTCAAAAAGCTGGCGGCGGAATACGATGAAGACGCAAAGCTGATAGCTTCAAAGCTTGACGGCTTGAAGGATTATATCAACACGTATACCAACGAGAAAATAAGACTTACCGATTCTGCCGAAACGGTCAAAGCGTATCAGGAGAATAACGAAAAATTCAATGTCGCGGCATGGGCGGCGGCAGGTGCTCAATATGAAGTCTTAAGTTCGCTTGAGAACGATGATGTTACGCTTCTCGATATGCTGACAGGCGATGATTACGATGTTTCGGGCGATGACAGATATATGCTTTATCCGCTTGTTTCGGTTCTGACAGCAGGGCAGAGAGCTTGTCTCGACTTCTTGCCGATGTATCAGATAATCGCCGTCGGAATCAATGATGATGCTGCGGTAAAAAAAGCGATGGAAAATGTAGATATAAAATCTCTCGGCGGAAAAGCAGTATCGATTTATAATGGCATTGATCGTTCGATTTTCAGCAGTCAGGTCGCTCTGACAAGCGATGCGTACAGACTGCAGAACTCAGCTGACACCAACGCCGCAAGCAACTGGTTTGACGACGGTGTTTCCGCTTCGGCAAAGGTGATGTTTATCGCTTTGGGAGTTACTGTCGCAACATCTGTTGCGTCGCTGATCGCGGGATACAGCTTTGCAAAATCCTCTCTTAACGCCTCAAAGATGGCAGCGAACATCGAATCAATGATGTATAAGGTGTCCGATGATAAGTTGGCGGAAGGCGTAGCGGCTTTTACAGATCTTGCGGATGATGCTGCTGATCTTGACTATCTTGACGATGTTGTTGATACTGTTAACAGTAAAGACCCTGTAATGGGCGGACAGATGAAGACTATGTCTGCCATAGGCTCGAAAAATATGTGGAGTAAGATCTTCACATATACGGGAATTGCTATGGTTGCAATTTCTATCGTGCTTATGGGTGTTTCACTTTGGAAAGCATACAGCGACCTGAAGGAGTACTACAATGTTGAGCTCACTCCTATCCCGATGCATATGGTAAATCAGGGAGTCGATGACGGCGGCAAAAAAACATTCACTTATTACACCGCCGCCAACTGCAACAGAGAAGAGGCTCAGATGGTCGCGGACAACACCAAGATACTCAAGGGCTACGGTGACTTAAACGGTGATGTCGGCAGACAGTGGGTCGCACTGTATACGACTAAAGACAAAGCGGCAGGCGATCCTATAATGGCTGACGGCATCAAGGTTCAGTTTAACAACAGCAGTCTGCCGGGCGACAGCTATACCGCACTTTCAATGTTCGGTGAAAGCGTTGCGCAGAATTTGACAAACAAGAGTGCCGGCTATACCTATGCCGATGATAAAAACGGAATTTATCTGTTCTATAATACCGACAGCAATGCATTTACAGGCAGTATTTTTTCAAATAAAACTTATGTGCTGATAGGCGGCAGTGTTATGGCGGTTTTTGCTGTAATATCGTTTTTTGTCAGCGATGCTGTCAGGAAGAAAAAAAGCCGCAAGGAGGAAAGTGCAAATGCTTAAAAAACATTTAAAAGCAATTATCAGCATAATGCTCGTCTTTGCTGTTATAAGTGCCACCTGTACAAACGCTTTAGCTGCCTCCGCAAAAGAACGATATATTTCCGATATCGTGTTATGCAGTGCGGCATCATCTGAGGAAGCTGAAACCAAGCTCAAGGAGCAGGGCTATAAGCTGATGGTGTCCGATAGTCTGAACGATTACCTCTCAGAGGGAATGTATTTGGGATATAAATCCACAACAAACCCCGACGAAGCAATAACCGATATTTCGGCAATGAATATGTATGGTAAATACAGCTTTTCCGATTACGAAGTTCTTCTTGAAAAGATGAAGGAAGATGTTGCCGCAACGGTCAAGGGTATTACTCCTATGATCGTAAGCTTTAGGGATAACTATAACGCGGGAGCTGCGATCGCTAAAGAAATATATCGCATACTGAATGTCTATTATGAGGAAGATTCGGGTAAAAATATGGGCGATTATTTCCTCACCTGCGATTTAAACGATACCGCCGATATCACAAAAGTGTTTATGCAGGGCAATTCTTCGTTTATTGTTAATATTCAGCAGCTTCTGTTCCTTGCCGGAGAAAACGACGGTGACAAGGCGTGGATAGAGAAAATGGGCAGCTCAGACCCCGACATTCTCTTCGACACATATGTAAGCTCATATCCGACACCGAACAAAGCGTATAAAGCAATGGTTGCGGATTACGGCAATGTTGCGGACAGTATCAAACAGACATGGAACAACTTTTATGAAAATCTGAATAAAATAAAGTCTGCATATTTTGTTGAAAGCGGAGATACTATTGAGCTTAGCGATAAAGCTGTTACGGCAAAAGCCGAAACGATTACGGAAGAGGCTCTGACTGAATCGGATGAAAAACTGACCAATGAGCAGTTCACACAAGCCGTTGACCAAAACGCAAAGACGGCTGAGGTCATCGATAACGCCTCGGATATCAAGCTTGTTGATTACCTAAACAGCCTTGAATACGGCGACGGTACAATGCTTTCATTCTTTATGCGCGACATTGAAGAGGTTGATGATACCGAGCTTTATACCCTGGCTTATTTTATGGGAAGCAAGCTCTCGGCTCAGATAGTCAATGTCGGACTGCAGCAGGTCGTTTCCAGAACCATACTTGACGGCGATAAGACGACCGACGAAACATTTGAAAGCATGAATGACGTTCTCGAAGGTGCGGAGTCCATCTCGATATACGACGGCACCGACAGAAGCCTTTATGAGAACGGAGTGGCTCTGACAGGATCGACCGTCAGCAAATGCACCTCAAGCGGAAAAAGCTGGTCTGACGGCTTGCTCGGACGAATCTTCTCACCGAGCGACGAGTTTAAATGGGCAGATTATTTCACATTTTATGTCGCTCCGATGTTAGGGTCGTTTATATGCTGGTTCGGTTCGCATGTTGCAAATGCTTTGTTGGATGTGGCAGTTGAAAAATTGGCGACAAGAGCAAATGCTAACGTTTTGATAAAAAGTGCGGCTCGCCTGGAAGAAGAATTGATCTATAATGCGCCTTTGTACGAAAGAACAGGAGGGACATTCGGCTTTCTGGCATTCGGAAAGGGCTCGATATCGAGCTCGACAACGGCATTCCGTATTGTGCGATTCTTCAAGATAGGATTCTTTTTCCTGACTGCGGTCTTTGCGGTCGTATCAATAGTAATGCTGTTTGTTACTATTTTTGCGTCTGATGAATCGGGACCTGCCGAATATACGTCGATACCTAATCATATAGTCGATACGGTCAGTACCGACCACGGAGATGATTACATTGCGTATAATTATGTGAAAAATCTTTCGGGAAGTGCGGGAGATCTGAACAATTATGTGGGTAAAAACGGCTGGCTGGTGCTTTACTACACAAAGGATTCGTCAGCAGGCGCACCTATCACAACAAGTATGAAGGTGGTTAAAGGTTCGACAAGCTCACCGCTCGACTATGAAAATGTGACTATGTTCGGTGAAACAAATGCTATCAATCTTTCATCGAAGGATTATACAGGCGTTGATGATTCGGCAAACGGAACATATTTGTATTTCGACCGAGGAAGTGTCAGCACGACCGGTTCGGTATTATTAAACGGCACTTTCGCTCTTTCTGTCGGAGTCGGAATTGTACTCGGCATCACCATAGGAGCACTTTTGCAGATCCCCAGAAAGAAGAAAGAAAAAGAACAAGCATAAAGCATAAATAGGAATGATTCTTATGAAAATCAAAAAAACACTATGCCTTATGGCGATGCTTGCATTGCTTGCAAGTGTATTCACATCTGCATATGCCGATGAAAATTGCGCAACTGTCAGTTCCGGCGACGAGTCTTTTTCGTTCTCCTCTTTTGAAGAAGCCTGGCACAAGGCCGTCGAGCTTGGAAATAACAGCGAAGTCACCTTCGTTTTGCAAAAAAGCTGGAAGGGAAATGACTCCGGCTCGCTGGGCAGCGGATCCGGATTCAGCAACGGAGCACTGGTCTATTCCGGCGGAAAAAACATAACTATCGATTTAAACGGATGTTCCATTGATCGCAATCTTTTCGAGCCGAAAACAGGCGGTGCGGTTATATATGTAAATTCAAATATGACTATAATCGATTCAAAGAGCGAGGAATACACGGTTTCGACATTGTTTAAAGGCGGTGCAATTACAAACGGCGCAAGCTCCGCACGCGGCGGCGGAATAGTGGTTGCCGATAATGCGGTCCTGAATTTCAACGGCGGAACTATTCTCAACTGCGTTTCTACTGATGACGGCGGCGCAATAAGCGTTATCGGGTCGGGTGCAAAGCTCAATGTAGACGGCGGTTCGTTTTACGGCAACCGCACATACGATGCATCGGGTGAATGCTGCGGCGGCGCCGTTTACAGTTCAAAGGCAACGGTAAATGTTTCAAACGCTGTTTTTGATGGGAATTTTGCCGAGGATAACGGCGGCGCAATATATGCGGTAAACGGCAGCTTTACGATTTCAAATTGCTCGTTTTATTCAAACTCCTCATTGGAGGAGGGCGGCGCGATATTTGTTGACGGTAGTGTAAATACTGTTATAAGAAACAGTGTATTTTCGAGAAATTCCGCAACAGATGACGGCGGAGCTGTTTACTGTGATTCCGACAACGGAACATATCTGTATGATTGTGAAATGTATTATAATCACTCAACATCCGAAGGCGGTGCTTTGCATATCAACGATGACAAAGTATTTGTTATCGGCGGCATATACCGATATAACACAGCCGATAAATACGGCGGCGGAATATATGTTGACAGTATGAATGATATAAATGCTTCGGGTAAGCTGATCGTTGAAGACAATCTTTCAAACGGCAAGCAGAGCGATTTGTGTCTGCAGAACGGCAACGCATCGGAAGCTCAGCTTTACTGCGGCGGTTTCTATGAAGGCTCGTCTGTATACCTTTGCTCGACAGGTACAGGCTCGGCTCTGGCCATAAAGGAAATCGACAAATTTCAATATAATAATTACATTCATTTTGATGAGGGCTTTACCCAAGACAAGTTGACAACTACATCTGTTACCAGTAACGGGATCCGTGCTGTGGCTTCGGTTTTCGGGGACGGCAATATTATTTATATCGGCGCGATACTGATCATGTCGGCGGCATTGCTCGTTGTCACGGTGTTTATTATGAAGAAAAAGAAGAAAGGGGCAAAAAAAGATGACAAAAATGAGTAAATCAAAACTTCATTTTATCCTTTCTTTTGTGTCCGTTTTGCTGGTTGCTGCGATCGCCTTTTCGGCATACGGCTCGAATTTCGGCACAGTTTATGCCAACAGCACAACATATATTTCCGAGGTTCAGGTGTTCAGCGGAGATAGTCTCGACAGTGCGATAAAAAGCTGCGAAACAAAGGGATTTATCGCTGTCAAGAAAAATATAAACCATTCGGCGAGCGGAGATATCGAGGACAACGGTATTTATGTCGTAGGTTACAAAACGACCAACGACCCCGACGATGCGATTACCGATTTGTCGATGATGCAGATGAACAGCGGCTATCAGGATTATACCTA
>CAVGWP010000062.1:0-6463 GCA_963633095.1 bacterium
GACGAA
Organism: bacterium; assembly: GCA_963633095.1. Classification (GTDB taxonomy): domain Bacteria; phylum Bacillota; class Clostridia; order Oscillospirales; family Acutalibacteraceae; genus RUG14109. The sequence goes on from CAVGWP010000062.1 coordinate 7, forward strand.
GGATCTCCGCCTGGCTTTTCTTCTGATACTCTTTGGGTAATCTTGCTTTCATTTTTTGCCCTTCCTTTACGGTTTTATTTTTCTGCTTCCATTATTATCGGAAGTATCATCGGTCGGCGCTTTGTCTTTTCATACAAATAGCGCGAAAGATCGTCTTTAATCTTTGTTTTTATAGAAGTCCATTCGTAAAGACCGTTGCGGTATGCGCTGTAAAGCGAGGCTTCGATAAGCTTCTTCGCCGAGCTGATAAGCTCTTCGCTCTCGCGGACATATATAAATCCGCGCGATACGACATCGGGACCTGAGACGATTTCTCCGCTTTCCGGCTCAACCGTCATAACGGCAATTATGATACCGTCCTCCGCTAAGTGCTTACGATCACGGAGAACAATGCTTCCGACATCGCCGACGCCAAGACCGTCAACCAAGACCCTGCCCGACTGGACAGTGCCTGTTTGCTTCATTGAATCGGGAGTGAACTCAACGATCCTTCCTATCTCGTTTATAAGAATGTTTTTCTTATCAATCCCTGTTTGCATTGCCATTTCCGCATGACGGCGAAGCTGCTTTTGCTCGCCGTGGACAGGCAGGAAAAACTTCGGACGGATAATACCGAGCATCATTTTCAGCTCTTCCTGACAAGCATGGCCCGAAACATGAACTTCATACATTTTTTCATAGATAACATGAGCGCCGAGCTTTATAAGACCGTTTACAACATCGGCAACCGTTTTCTCATTGCCCGGGATCGAGCTTGCACTGATTATTATCGTGTCCTGCGGACCGATAGTAACATTGCGGTGCTCGCCGTGCGCCATACGATGCAGAGCCGACATAGGCTCGCCCTGCGATCCCGTTGTGACAATGACAAGCTGGCTCGGCTGATAACGGTTGATCGTTTCAATCTCTATCATCACACCGTCCGGCACTTTAAGATATCCGAGTTCTGTTGCAACATTGACAACATTTATCATAGATCTGCCCGAAACCGCTACTTTGCGGTGGCATCGTACCGCTTCATCGACGATCTGCTGAATCCTATGGATATTAGACGAGAAGGTTGCAACGATAAGGCGGTTGTTCTTTGCGTTTTTAAACAGCGTTGAGAACGATTCTCCGACACTTCTCTCGCTCTGAGTATATCCCGGGCGTTCGGCATTAGTCGAGTCCGAAAGCATAGCGAGAACACCCTGCTTACCAATTTCCGAAAAACGGGCAATGTCGATCATCTGACCGCCGATAGGCGTTGTGTCTATCTTAAAGTCGCCCGTGTGTATGATTGTGCCGACAGACGTTGTTATTGCAAACGCTGCCGCATCGGGGATAGAGTGATTGACATGGATAAACTCAACCGTGAACTTCCCTGCCTTGACTATATCGCCCGGTGCACGTTCATGGATTTTTGCACTGCGATCGAGCGAATGTTCTTTCAATTTGCCTCTGATAAGACCTGCTGTGAGCCGTGTGGCATAGATCGGGACATTGATCTGCTTTAATAGATACGGAATGCCGCCGATATGGTCTTCATGACCGTGGGTTATAAACACACCTTTTATTCGTTCAACATTGTTAACAAGATATGTCAGGTCAGGGATAACAATATCGACACCCGGCATATCCCCATCCGGAAATGCAAGACCGCAATCGACAACGATCATCTGGTCTTCATATTCAAAGACTGTGCAGTTTTTCCCTATTTCGTCAAGTCCGCCGAGCGGAATTATCTTGAACGGCGAAAGCTTTTTCGTCGGCTGTTTTTTCTTAGCAGGCGCGCGCTTTGCAGGCTGCTTTCTGACTGCGGCGGCAGAAGATTTCACAGACGCTTTTGTCGCGTTTTTTGCAGACGGCTTCTGCGATGTGCGGTGCGGCGAACGAGCCTTTCCTGCCGCAGGTTTTTTCACGGATTTATCATTCGTTTTATTCTGATTTTGATTTGCCAAATAAATACCTCCTGTTGAATTTTTTGCATACAACTAAACGGGTCAGCCCTCAGCTAACCTTTATTTTTACGGTTATGTCTGCCGTGCGACGCAGTCGCCGACATGGTTTTATGTATATCACGCTGCTTATGTCCGACAGCGTAAAGTCCGAAATTACGCATATTAACGTTTATATCTATTTTATACCGAAAGCAGCTTATTGTCAAGAATAATTTGTATCGATAACAAGTATTGAACGTCGTCACACGCTTTATTCAAAAAAGACCAAAGATAAGCAGGATCACAAGATAAAGCGAGGTTATTAAGAGATTTATGCTCATTTTTCCGAAGAAAATAAGCGCAATACAGCCGAATATCGGTATGGCTGTTACTACTGCCGATATCGTCTTTGCCGTTTTTGCGACGGTGATCGGATCTGCCTTTTTCGATAAGATCAGGTTTAGAATGTCATAGCCGTCAAGCCCATAGATCGGGAGAGCCGAGAATAACGCTGTGAACAGATTTGCGAAACCGAAATAGACAAATTCCGGATTCAGCGACGCAAAATAAGCCGCCGCAAAAACAGCAGCCGCCGAAAGATTTGCAGCACAGCCGCCGAGAAAAACTTTTATCTGAGCAGACGGCGGCAATGTGTTGACATTTTTCTTAATGATGATACCATAGGCACAGAAACGGATCTTATCCGGACGGCGGCGGCAGAGTGCGAGCGCGATAAAATGTCCCGATTCATGGATCGCCGCGCTTATCAGCCCGACTGTCATAAGTCCGGTTTTATCGAACAGCAAAAGACAGCACACAAGTGAAGTGAACAGCACCGAGATCTCGATATCACAACCTAAAAAACGAAACTTCATATTAAAAATCAAGATACCAGCGCGGATCTAATCGAACATCGTTGACACGCACCTCAAAATGAAGATGAGGGCCTGTTGACTTACCTGTGCTTCCGACATAGGCTATAACGCTTCCCTTTTTGACGGTATCGCCTTTTTTGACCGCGAGCTTACTGCAATGGGCATACATTGTCTGCACGCCGTCTGCATGGGTCAGGACTATGTAGTTTCCATAGTCCGCATCGTTCTCCTCTCGGCTTGTGACGGTGCCGTCGAGCACCGCCTTTATTTCATCTCCGCTGTCGGCACCGAGGTCGATACCTGTGTGAAACGAGCGTTTATTTGAAAGCGGATGTATGCGATAGCCGAACTCGCTTGTGACGGTGCCGTTCACCGGCATTGTCATGCTGTTCACTTCGGATGCATTTTCTCTGATGGCTTCAGCGTCCGCATAGTTTTCGATATACGGCACTGTCGGATCGTCGGTCTCGCCGCCGACGCCGTATTTTTCATTCTGCGCTGTTACTATGCTTTTAGCGTCGGCAGAATCAAGCACCTGACCTACATCAATCGGTGTGTTGAACTCTTTTTCAAAAACCGCTTTTGAATATTCATAAAGTCTCCCGCCGAACATCTTTATGGCAAGGCAGAACATGAGTGCAAGCACGCAAAGAGCCGTCTGCGCAAGCAGAAATTGCAAAAGCCTATCTCTGCTTTTTCGGCGGTGCGGAGCTTTCCTTGCATAGGACGGCTGCCTTTCTCCCTGTTCCTCCGGCTGACTTATCTCTTCCTCATAGTCATCTGTGTAGCTATCTAATTCGTTCATTATATCACCTTCCGCGCTTGTTTAAATCGTCGCCGTACTCCGGCTTGCGATCGCAACCGATGCAAAGGAGCGTTAGCTCCTCAGTCTTTCGGATCAGAATTCCTCTGCCGAAAGACTGAACGGGACCTGTCTTCACAAGACGGGAAAGTCTGCACTCGGTTATAAAAATATATGCGCGAGGTGCCAATATAATGCTGTTATTCCGCCGAAAGCTTCATTCGGCGCAATGCGAACAGCATTGCCGTGAGCAAAAGCGGAAACAGCGTTGCAACAGCTATACCGTTATTGAGCGAGCCGTTTAGCAGTTCTGTTGCAAAGCCTATCATGACAGGGCCGACTGTGCAGCCGACATCGCCTGCAAGTGCTAAAAACGCAAACACCGAAAGGTCTCCGTTTGGGATATACTTCATTGAAAGGCTGTATGTTCCCGGCCACATAACGCCGACTGCGAAGCCGCATAGTCCGCAACCGACAAAGCCGAGCAATGCCATGGGCGAAAACGCCATTAAAAGATAACCTGCTATGCACATCAGACCGCAGACGGGCATATACGCTTCGAGCCTGATACGATCGCCCAATTTGGAATAAAATACTCTCGCAGTGCCCATAAGTACTGCAAAAAGCATAGGACCTGCAAGGTCGCCCACCGATTTTGAAACATGAAGTCCCGCTTCGGCAAATGTGCTTGCCCACTGCAAAATTGCAACTTCGGTCGCTCCCGAACACACCATTAAAAAAACCATTACCCAGAAGATCTTTGTTTTAATAAGCGATCTGATCTTTATTCCGCCGCCTTTTTCATCTTCAAGCGTGTTTATCGGAACAAACATAAAGAACACGGCGTTTATTATAGGCAGTACTGCCCATATGAGCGTTATAATTCTTCGGTGTTCCACACCGAACAGCGCGAAAAAGCAGGTGGAGATCAGCACAACGCCGACTGTTCCCCAGCAGTAAAACGAATGGAGAAGTCCCATTGCCGACTGTTTATTATCTGTCGGGCATGCCTCTACCATGGGGCTGATAACCACTTCGATGAGCCCGCCTCCGACAGCGTAGGTCATAACGCTGATAAGAAGTCCGACAAACGGATCGGACATTATATCAGGCAGATAGGCGAGTCCGCACAGTCCGAGTGCACTCATGAAAAGCGCCGCAAGCGCGCCACCGCGGTAGCCGATGAATTTGATTATCAGCGGCGATACAAGGTCGATCAGCAGCTGCATCACAAAGTTTGCCGTGATCAGCAGTGAGATGCGCTCGATCGATATGCTATAGTCGTTCATGAAGGTCAAAAATAACAGCGGTGCAAAGTTGCACACCACTGATTGGACTATATAGCTGATAAAGCAGCAGTATATTGTGTGGTTGTATCCGAGTTTTTTCGCCAAATGTCTCACCTCTCGGTACATTATAATCAATCCGCACACAATTTGCAACAGATTTTTTGAGAGCTTGGATTTATGCAGCTGAGAATGTCTGTCCCGACCAACGATACGCCTGTCAATACTGCTGATTTTATCAGCCACACATATAAGAACGGCAGCACAAAAGAACCTGTTTACTCGACTACGGTTGACTGTAAGAAAGGTATTAACTCCATCGGGTATCTGGACGCATACGAGCACTGTGACTGTGTGGGTATAATCTACGGTTATTATGTGGTAGTCTACAAAATAACAGGCACAAACAACTATAAGGTTGGATTTGTCAAATATAGCGGAGGCGTTAAATAATTTTCATGTCGCGAAAAGAAGACCGAGCGGGGTTTTGCCCTGCTCGGCTTTTTTGTTGTGTTCGGGACAATTTCTTAAGCTGAAAATGTTTTGAAAAGTTTTAGAAAAAGGCTTGACATACTGCTTGCAGTATGGTATAATATAATTGTCAGGAGGAGGTGAGAATATGAAGAAGCGAAAAGAAAAGCCTACCGCATTTGAAATAGCGGAGTTGATACTCGAAGCAGTCGTTGCAGTCGCCGCTTTGATAACCGCTATCAAATGGTGGTAGGCAGCCACGGAGGGGCAAAAGCCCCTCCCCCCCTCACAGGGATGGCATGTATAATTATATCATATGGAAAGGAGTTTTTCAAGTGGTTGTAAATAACTTTTGGTTTATAACTCTTTGTGCGCTTTTGATATTATCTGCAAATGTGGGATTGATTTTCCCTCTACGCTTCGCAATAGGAGCAAATGCAATTATAGTTATGTTCAAAGTAATTGATAGAGGACGGAGGTTATACAATGAACGCTCAAAAAAGAAAAACTAAAACATCTACAAAAGTGAAAGCGAGATATAATCAAAAAACTTATGATGTCATATCGATTAGAGTACCAAAAGACATGGCAGAGGCGTTTAAAAAGAAATGTATCGCCGAGGATATACCGCAAGCCCAAATTATAAAGCGGGCTATTGAGAAATTTTTGCAACAGTGACCGATAGGGAGCGTAACAGCTCCCTATCTTTATATTGTTTAATAAAAAAGTGACACAAAAGTGACACGAGTGACAAAACAGGCTATTTATGCACGGAAAATATTATAAATATGTAAAATGATTTTGTTTCAGACAATAGCTATAAATCGCATAACCAAGCCAAAAACAAAAGAAACCGCACAACTGTGCGATTTCTTCATCTGGCGCAGAGTGAGGGATTTGCTACGCTGCTGCCGCAGCTACACGCCCACGTCGGCGAAAACAGTCCACCGGACTGTTTTCTTCCGCTTCGCTCCCTCCTGTTCAAGTCCCGCACATAATAAAAAAGACAGCACCAAACCTAAAGGTTTGATTCTGTCTTTCTGGTCCGAGTGGCGGGACTTGCTACGCTGCTGCCGCAGCTACACGCCCACGTCGGCGAAAACA
>CAVGWP010000063.1:0-6361 GCA_963633095.1 bacterium
ACCGAAACATAACCCTCTTTTATTTTAAGTGATTTCATTATTTTTCTCCCTTTCCGCTTTTATCTATTTAATTATTATATGCGGCAGACGAGGGCTTATTTAAGTCCTGCCTGCTTCAAAATGTTTTGCTCAGTGCCTCTTTTTAACTCTTTGTTGTGATAAGGCACTATTGCTATTTTGCCGTTTGATTTGTTTTTGTATTTTCTGTGTGATCCATTTGATCCGGCAAAGACAAATCCGCTGCTTTCAAGTAATTTTATTATTTCTTTCGGTGTCATCGGCATTTTTCTTTCCCCTTTCACTGTTATCAGTATAGCACGTGTTATACGTATTGTCAATGCCTTTTTTAAAATTTTCAAAAACTTTTTAAAAAATGATAGGTTTTTGATAAGTTATGATAAGTTTTTAGTGCTATTATGGTATTGTCGGAAGTGGTGGAGAGCCCTTTGACATAATTCATTTTCCTTCGATTTAGATTTTGCGAAAGCAGGTAGGCGCGATATTGAATCGTGAACCGCCTGCTTTTGCTTTGCGGATAAAAAAGCGAGGTGGTAGCTTGGAAGATTGGGTTGCAATCAAAACAGAATATATATCGACCCCGATTTCGCAGCGAAAGCTGGCACAAAAACACAAGGTCTCGCGCAGCCTTTTGCAAAAGAAAGCTGCCGCCGAGGGTTGGACAGCTGCAAAGAAAGCGCAGCTTGCCAAAATTGAAAAGAAAACGGCTCAAAAAGTCGCTGATAAAATCTCATCGGCGCAGGCAGATAGGCTTGCAAAAATATTAAACAGCGGCGATAAATTGGCGGCGACTATCGACCGGGCAATCGGTCAGATCGAACGCAACGGCGAAGTAGACACCTATAAGCTACGGCAGATCGTTCAATCACTTAAAGACCTGAAAGAAATAATCAGCACAACGCAGTCCACCGATAACGGTGCGGCGCAGGAGACTGCACGCAAAGCACTGATCGACGCGATAAGGAACGGCGACAATGCAGATAAATAAATTCAGCGCAAAACAGCGCGAAATTCTTGATTTCGTTGTTTCAGATGACTACGCGATTATTTGCGACGGTGCTGTTCGTTCCGGCAAGACCGTTGTTATGACATTTGCGTTTGTTTTATGGGCGATGGAATACTTCGATAAAACCAATTTCGGCATTTGCGGTAAAACCGTACAATCTGCCGAACGCAACATTCTGCGCCCGTTTCAAACAATTGATGGACTTCCCTACTGTGTGAATTACAAGCAGTCAAATCATTGCATGACGGTGACATCCGGCAGTAAAACAAACAATTTTTATTTGTTTGGCGGCAAGGATGAACGATCGTACACGTTGATACAAGGCATTACACTTGCGGGTATTTTGTTCGATGAAGTGGCGCTAATGCCAGAATCGTTTGTTAATCAGGCGATTGCTCGAACGCTGTCGTTCAAAAATGCAAAACTGTGGTTTAACTGTAACCCCGGTGCGCCGTCCCACTGGTTTTATCGAAACTGGATCATGAACAATCCGCACAACGCAAAACGACTGCATTTCCTCATGTCGGATAATCCGATACTCGGGCGCGAGGAAATAAAACGCGCCGAACAGATGTATTCCGGCGTATTCTACGAACGCTACATTCTCGGTCGCTGGGTGAATGCGGAGGGATTGATTTATCGGCTGTTTGCCGATAACCCCGACCGCTATTACATAGACGCTGCGAATCTGCCTATGCTACGCGACATTCACATCGGTGTGGATTTCGGCGGCAACAAATCGCAGCACGCATTTGTCGCAGCGGGGTTTACAAATCGGCATAATGCCGTTTATGTTTTGCAATCGGAATCAATACCGGCGGGCGGAACAACAGTCGATCAGCTAATAACCGAATTCGAGCGATTTGCCGCGACGATCGAGCATGATTTCGGCACCGTCGATTTTGTTTATGCCGATTCTGCTGAAAAAGCGATAATAAACACCATGCGGCAGCGGACTAAATACAATGTCCGAGACAGCATAAAAAACAACATCATCGACCGAATAAGGTGTGAAAACATTCTGATGTCATCAGATCGTCTAAAGATTGTGCGCGGCAGAAACACCGCACTTGCCGACGGTCTGAAAGAGGCTCGGTGGGATAATGATAAAAACGACGATGTTCGTCTTGATAATGGAACTTCAAACATAGACATTCTCGACGCATTTGAATACAGCTTCGAGAAATACATCCGCGAACTATTAGGGGGTTAAAAATGTGGGAAACGATTAAATCGATTATTTACCGAATCTTCGGGCGCAGACCTGCACGATCCGACGACGAGGAACGGCAATCAGAAATATACGCGCAAAACTATAGAAACATCGCGAAGATTAACTACACGGCGATCATTGCCGGCAGATTGGCGACGCTTGCCGTCAACGACAGCACGGCTGTTATTGACGCGGCTCAGTCAACGCGCGCCGAATATTTGTGCAGCATAAAAGATCGGGCGTTTGCTAAAATGAAAAACGCTGTCGCCATGACACTTGGAACAGGCGCGGCCTACCTGATTCCGTATGTCGCAGAGGGTAAAATCTACGCCGATATAGTGGATCAGTCGCGAGCATACATAACCGCTTCGCGCGGCGACGATATAACAGGGGTGGCTGTCCTTGCGGAATACCTCAATCGCAACGATAGAGATTATATACGCTGGATCGACTATGCAGTTGAAAACGGCGATTACATAATTAGATCGGTTGCAACTTGCAACGGCGTTGAATGCAGCTTGGACGAAATAGCCGAATGGTCAGACATAGCTCCCGAAATTCGCATATCCGGCGTTGACAGATTACCTATCGGTCGCATTCTGTGCCCTGCTGATAACCGAACGGGCAGCTGTTTGTTAGGCGTTCCGATCACCTACGGCGCAGATTCGATAATTGAGGAAATCCGCCGTACAAACGAACAAATAAACCGTGAGTTCGAGAAAAAGGGCGTTAAGGTGTTCGCCGACGTTTCGATGTTCGACAAGGATGGCAAGGTCGACAAGGATCTGTACACGAAATTCACATCGGAGCGAGCGCTGGGCGAAACCGGTTTGTTCGAGGTCTATTCCCCCGACATTCGTGACAGCTCGTACTACAACCGCCTTACAAACGCTTTTGAGCAGTTGGAAAAAGCGATCGGCGTTAATCGCGGAATACTAACTGATTTAAAATCTTATTCCGGCACGGCTACTGAAATACGACGGTCAACATACGACACATGGGCGCTCATAGGCGCGATCCGCGCAAATATCATAAAAGCGTTTGACGATTTTATCTACGGCTGCGATATCCTGTGCAACGCCTTTTCCCTTTCGCCTATGGGCGAATACACACTGACTTATGACTGGGACTATTCCCTGCTGGAAGACAGCTCAGAAACATTTGCGCAGCTTGTACAGGCCAAAAACATGGGCGCTGTATCAACTGTCGATATTCGTCAGTTCGTTAAACCCGATGAAACTATCGAGGAAGCGCAGGCAGCGGTCGACGAAATAAAGGCAAATCAACCGACACTGCGTCAAACGGTCGGAATTGATGAATAATGCTAAACGAAAATCAGCTAAATGCTTTGCCTGAGCGCGTGTATCAGCGTTTTCGGGCGGCAAATGATGTTTATATCCGAAAAATCGGTGAGCGCATAGGTGAAATCGGCAGAATGTCGCCGTCACAGGCACAGCGTTTGCTCGCGATGAAAGATTACGGCGACGACATTTCTGCTATCGAATCTGCGATTAAAAATGCTGCAAATCTGTCAGCAGACGATATTTCAGAAATATTTGATATTATCGTTGAAGACAATTACAAATTCGCCGAGCGTTTTTATAAAACACCGCAAACGCCGCTGAGAGACAACGCAAATATGCAGTCGCTTATCAACAGATATGTAAAACAGGCAAAAGAACAGATTTTCGGCATATCTCAGACCACAGCTTTCGCAAAGTGGGACAGCGATCGGCAGAATTTTATCTTGACACCGCTTGCGGAAGCTTATCAATCCAACATCGAGCAGGCAGTTATCGCCGTGAGCACGGGTGTCGGCGACTATAAATCCGAAATGCGGCGCTGTTTGCGGGAGTTTGCAAAGCGCGGGATCAACACTGTAAATTATGCAACGAATTACACCCGTCGACTTGATACTGCTGTAAGGCAAAACATCCTGTGGGGTGCTAAAGAGTGCAACCAAGAAGCGCAGAAAGAGATCGGCCGTGAGTTCGGTTCAGACGGATTTGAAATTTCCTACCACTCCAACCCCCGACCGTCGCACGCCCCGATGGGCGGTGTGCAATTTGCCGACAGCCCCGCACCGGTAACAATCGACGGAAAAACATATCCGTCATTTTATCAGCCATACGGCGGGTACGGTGCACCTGCTGATCTGCTGAATGATTACAACTGCCTGCATTTCACCTTTCCGATTTTGCTCGGCGCGTCAGAACCTAACTATGATGACGCTGAATTGCTTGCCTACAAAGAGGACGATAACCGCGCCTTTGAATTTGAGGGACACAGCTACACCGGCTATGAAGCAACACAAATGCAGCGCCGCATAGAGACCGAGATCAGAAAAAACAAAGACCTGACCAATATTGCGAAAGCCGCAGGCGATGATGATCTTCGCCGAAGCGCGCAGGGCGACATAAATCTGCTCAAGGATAAATACATCGAATTCTCTAACGCGGCAAGGCTGCCTGTGAGAGCAGACAGAATGAGCGTGCGCGGATTTAAAAGCGTAAAACCGCACTTGGAAAACCAGTTGCATAATTCAAACAACGGTGATATAATAAAAGCGTATCGCCGAAGTGCAAACAGAAAAGCAGATGAAAAACAGTTCCGCCGATACAAAGATGTACTTGGTAATAATGCACCTAAAACATTTGAGGAGTTTAGAAACATCAAGTACGGCGATACCGAATTGTGGGAAAACTATAAGGATATTTTTCGCAATAGAAACTATTTGCAGGAAAGATTAGATTACAAATGGCTTGGCGAAAAAGGTTTTATACCTGCACATACAAAGATTGAAAAGATTACCATAATAGCGGGCGAAGGTGCAAACTCGGCGATTTATGACATTGCTCGTCTTGTTAAGACCCACGGCGGTAAGGCAGAGAACTGGCGAAAGCAAGCCGCAAAAATCGTTAGCAAAAAATACAGTTTTGATGTACATTTTTATGAATATGACGGCATACAATACGATGTCAAACTCAAGCATAGAAAGGAGCATAAACCTTGAAACTAAAATATGTCGGTGAATCTTTTGGCGTATTTAGCCTAACTAACGGCAAAATATATGAAGCCATTTATGATGACGGCTTTTACAGAGTTATCGATGACAGCGGTGAGGACTATCTTTATTCGATGGATAATCCCGCTCCGCTTGATGGTAGCTCTCCGGGCGGTAAATGGGTTGTGATCGACCCTGAAACTCCTGAAGATGTAAAGCAGCGATTTGCCCAATTGGAAGCCGAGTACAATGAATTGAAAAGAAAATTAGGAATGGACGATTAACAACGAAAAGCGCCTATGCTAAATGCAAGGTGCTTTTTTCATACACAAAACAAGCGTTCCGAAAGGGGCGCTTTTATTATGCAAAGGAGATGATCGAATGCCGGTATTTCAAGGCACTGTTGATCAGATAGAACACACTAAAAACAAAATCACGACCATAGATCCCGACACTGCCACAGATGAACAGTATCCATCAGCAGCTGCGGTGGCTGTTGCAGTTGCAAATAAAGTCAATAAGATTGACGGCAAAGGGCTTTCAACAAACGATTATACAGATAGCGACAAAGCAGAAGTTGCGAAGATCGCAGGCAAGCTTGATCGGTCGCTTACAAAGCTTATAATCGGCGGTACGGACAACATTGATTCGCTCCCGACCGAAAACGGCAAATCAGCCTATTATTATTCGGACACTGCGTTCGGCATAGACGGGACACTGCCGCCCGACATCGGCAGGCTTGACGGCTTTGTCTTAAAAGAGCACAGAGGCACGCTGTTTTCGTATCAGATAATGCAAACCAGTACAGACCGCTGTTTTATACGAACTTTCACCACCGCAAGCGTTGTTAAAGCTCTTAACGGCATAGAACGTACATACGGAGCAGACTTTTACAAAGTGTTTCAAAGTATCACGATAGACAACGGCTCCGAGTTTTCCGACAGAGAGGGACTCGAGCAAAGCTGCCGTCGCGTTGGCAACCGCACAAAAATATATTATTGCCACCCTTACAGCGCTTACGAGCGGGGCTCTAACGAAAATCAAAATAAAATGATACGCCGACACTATCCGAAAGGCGTTAGTTTTGAAAAAGTAACACCCGCAGACACCCGAAAGCTCG
>CAVGWP010000064.1:0-6347 GCA_963633095.1 bacterium
CTATATTGTAACAGACGGCAGTGCCAAGGAGAGCTTTTCAAGCTACTCGGTGCTCGATACAGACGAGATCTTGAAGCGCAGCGGTATGACGCTCGGCAAGAACGATACCGCAGAGCTTTCCCAAAAGAGCGCATCGGATTATGTGCTCACAGTGACGCGCAAATGCGAGATCACACTTAATGACGGCGGCAATGCTGAAAAGCTGATCGTTTTGCAGACCAATGTTGCAGACGCACTCGATACGGCGGGCGTTACACTCGGAGAAGACGATGTTGTCAGCCTGTCGCTGACAGCACCTGTGAGCGAGGGTATGACAGTCAGCATCGACAGAGTAAGCTACAAGACTGTTTCCAAAACAGAAGAGCTTGACTACGCCGCTTATGAAAAGCTTGCAAAGTCCAATGACAAGCTTGACGACAGTGCTGTTAAAGAGGGTCAAAAGGGTGTTGTCACCCATGTATATAAGAATAAGCTTGTAAACGGCAAGGTCGAAGAGAGCGAGCTTATCGAGCAGAAGCTTGATAAAGTAACGGGAACCCCCACGACCACTGCGAAAAAGTCATCAAGCCAGAGCACAAGCAGCGGCTCTTCCAAGACCGTTAAGACAGCGGCTAACATTTCGGGTGCGGTTGCTTACGCTTCCAGCGGCAAGAATGTTTCCTGCGTTTCGACACTCACACCGAGCGAGACTATCCTGCTCGATGACAACGGTATCCCCGTTTCCTACTCGAAGAAGATAACAGGCTCGGGCACCGCTTATTATGACGAATACAACACCGGTCTTACTTCGACAGGCGTTAAGCCGCAGCCGGGTTATGTTGCGGTCGATCCGCGTGAGATCCCCTACGGCACAAAGATGTATATCCGCTCTTCGGACGGCAAATACAACTACGGTTACGCTATCGCGGCAGACACCGGCGGATTTATCTACAACAGCTCCACGGTCGTTGACTTGTTCTTCTACACCAGAAGCGAGGTCTACAACTTCGGCAGAAGAAATGTTGAGATCTATATTTTAAACTGATAAGAATGTTTTTAAAACGGAAAGAAAAATTCTTTCCGTTTTTTATTTGAATAAACCACGCAAAACGCTCCAATAGTATTTTCAGAAAACACAAAAGGAGCGTTTTATTTATGGTAAAGGGCGTTAATAAAAACATTATCGAAGTGCACGATCTGCAAAGCGAATACTTCGATAAAGCGATTTTGTTTGTGAAACCCGAATATGCGCTGTTCGACAGCGAAAAGCTTTTTAAAGAAGCAAAGAGATATGTGCACAATGCGGATCTTAACCGCAAGTGCGGCAAACGCCGCAAAACACCGCGCACACCGCTGCTTACAAAGCTTGCGTGCAGTGCCGGAGCGGCGATCCTGACCGCCGCCGCCTGCTACTTCATTTTTTGATCCCGTTCGGGTCACAGCCGTCGCAACGCACCTGTGAGATCGGGATATCGTAGATCTCGCTGTATGACTCCGCCTCGGCGGCGGACACCTGCCCTGCCGGAATAAGTCCGGTGCATTCGGTCATCGATTCGACCGCAAAATCATTGTCGAACAGTTCTCTTTCGTCGAGCGGATCGATCGGCATTTTGCCGAGTTTTTGCTTTTTGCCGTTCACTCTATCACCCCGAAATTAGAGTGCGCCTTATCCGCACGCGTATAACAAGAAAATTTTGAAAAAAACAAAAACCTCTGCATAATGCAGAGGTTTTTTCGATTCGGTTGACACCGATTATCTCTTTGAGAACTGCGGTGCACGGCGAGCGCCTTTAAGACCGTATTTCTTACGCTCTTTCATTCTAGGATCACGAGTGAGGAAGCCTGCCTTCTTGAGTGCCGGACGGAGTTCTTCATCATACTGGAGAAGAGCTCTCGAAAGGCCGTGGCGGATAGCGCCTGCCTGACCTGTGATACCGCCGCCTGTTACATTGCAGACGATGTCGAACTTGTCGGCAGTGTCTGTGAGAACGATCGGCTGGCGAACGATGAACTTAAGTGTTTCAAGGCCGAAATAGTTATCTATATCTCTGCCGTTGATTGTGATCTTACCTGTACCGTTGTAAACACGAACGCGGGCAACGGAGCTCTTTCTTCTGCCCGTTCCGTAAAAATAAGGCTTTGTTTCGTACATAATAGTTCCGTCTCCCTTCTTATAATGTGTATTCAGCCGGCTTCTGAGCCTCATGCTTATGCTCAGAGCCCTTATAAACCCTCAGTCTTGTGAGAGCCTTGCGGCCGATAGTGTTATCCGGAACCATACCCTTAACAGCAAGCTCCATAGCGAGCTCGGGGCGGGTAGCCATCAGCGTTTTATACTGAACTTCCTTCAGACCGCCGATATAACCGGTGTGACGGCGATAATACTTCTGCTCGAGCTTCTTGCCTGTGAGCACAGCCTTATCGGCGTTGATGATGATAACATGATTACCGCAGTCTACATGCGGTGTGAATGTCGGTTCGTTCTTGCCGCGAAGAAGATCAGCGGCAACGGCAGCTACTCTGCCGAGGACTTTGCCTTCAGCGTTGAGAACATACCATTTGCGGTCGATCTGACCCGCTTTTGCCATATAAGTTGACATTATTTTTTCCTCCGTTTATTTAATCGCGTCTATTATATTACCACAACGGGATACGGTTGTCAAGCGATTTTTTTAAAAAATTTAATTTAGATTTTGCTATCTCTTATTTTCTCCGTTTTTCTTTAAAATACTCTCATTTGCTCATCTTCTATTTTCAAAAAATTTCGCCGATGATGAGTTTTTCCGCTCTAAAACGAGCATAATACCTAACAAAAGGAGAGGATTTGTAAATGAAGATAGCTTTTTTTGATACAAAACCCTACGACCGAACCTGGTTTGATCCGCTTTTTGAAAACAGCGGCTACAAGGTAAAATACTTTGAATCAAAGCTCTCGCCCGACACGGCGAGCCTTGCGACGGGCTGCGACGCCGTCTGCGTTTTTGTGAACGACGATGTATCGGCTGAAACGATCGATCGGCTGTGCGGCGGCGGAGTCGGGCTGATAGCGCTTCGCTGTTCCGGCTACAACAATGTCGATCTCAAAGCGGCAAAGGGCAGGGTGAAAGTGGCGCGTGTGCCGAAATACTCGCCCGACGCAGTCGCCGAATACGCCATGGCTCTGCTGTTGACGGTGAACCGCAAGACGCACCGCGCATATATCCGCACGCGCGACAACAACTTCAATATCAACGGACTTTGCGGGATCGATCTGAAGGGAAAGACTGCCGGAATCATCGGCACAGGGCAGATCGGCAGTCTTTTTTGTGATATTTGCAAGGGCTTTAAAATGAATGTCATTGCCTACGACGCTTATAAAAACCCCCGTTTTCCTTATGAATATGTCGGGCTGAGAGAGCTTTTTGAGCGCTCCGATATTATATCGCTGCATTGTCCGCTCAATTTCGACACACGCCATATCGTCTCCGAGAACGCTATCAGCGTTATGAAAAAGGGCTGCTTTATCATAAACACCTCAAGAGGCGGACTTATCGACACGACCGCGCTTATCGAAGGGCTGAAATCGGGCGTTATCGGCGGTGCGGGGCTCGATGTTTATGAAGAGGAGGAGGACTATTTCTTTGAAGATCTTTCAAACGAGATCCCGAAAGACGATGAGCTCTCCCGCCTTCTGAGCTTTCCGAATGTTGTTGTGACCTCTCACCAGGGATTTTTCACAAGGGAAGCCATGCAGTCGATCGCACAGATAACGCTCGGCAACTTCTCCGACTACGAAAAGGGCGAGCTTAAAAACGAGATAACCTGCTAATTTGACTCTTTTGCAGAGATCTCTTCAACACAAAGCCGCAAAACGCAGGTCCTATCGAGCGCCGCCTGCGGAAACTCCCAATCGTCTTTACCGGTGTAGTGCCGCATTAAGGCGTTGAGCCCATAACGCTTTTCGGCATCGCTTTCGACAACGCTCACACTGCCGACGCCCATAACGCTTTTGTAATGCGCAGTCCAGCCGCAGGCGGTGTCGGAGGTTATGATCCTGCTGCCGTCATCCGCTTCAAACGACACTTTATTCGATTTTGCTATAAGATCGAGCTTTTTGCCCTCCGCGGCGCAGTGAAAATAGAGTGATACAGTATCTCCGTCCGCTTTGATGCCGAAGTTCATCGGAACGATATAAGCTATGCCGTTATCGCACAGTCCGAGCCGACAGCACGAACATTCTTCGAGTATCCCGATAATGCGGTTTTTATCCGTTATTTCGCGTTCGCTTCTTCTCATAGCTTACTTCAAAAGTCCGCACACAAGCTCGGAAAGCTTTGCGGGATCGTCGATAGGAAGCCCTGAGATGAGTCTTGCCATGCCGTAGAGCACCTTCGCATACTCTCCCGCTTTATCCTTGTCGCTCTCATAGGTCTTTGCCATAATGTCGGCGATCGGGTGGCTTTCATTTATCTCAAGCACTGTCTGCGCTTTGATACTGTTGTCTCCGGGCATTTTGCCGAGAGTTTTCTCCATCTCGGTCGAGATCTCGCCCTCGCTTGAAAGGCAGACAGGATGCTCGCCGAGGTTTGCCGAGAAACGGACGGCGGCGACCTCGCCGATACTCTCTTTCATAAACGAAAGCAGGTCGCTCAGCGACTCGTTTTTCTCTTTAAGAGCCTGTTTTTGCTCGTCGGAAGCGATATCGAGCTCATCTGCGCTGACATTCATAAACGACTTATCATTATATTTCATCAGCGTTTTGAGTGTAAATTCATCAACCTCATCGGTAAGGTAAAGTACTTCAAGGCCGCGGGACAAAACAGCGCTTGTCTGCGGCAGTGATTTAGCAGCAGCGAGCGAGCCGCCGCAGGCATAATAAATGCTCTGCTGATCCTCTTTCATTCTTGAAGCATACTCGGATAATGTTACATATTTATCTTCAAACGATGATTTGAAGAGCAAAAGATCCTGCAAGGTCTCCTTATGTGCGCCGAAATCGGAATAAAGTCCGTATTTTAGCTGAACGCCGAAGCTGTCGAAAAAGCTTTCATATTCGGCACGTTCGTTTTTGAGCATCTTTTTAAGCTCGTTTGCTATCTTTTTCTCAACAGCCTTTGCAATAACTTTAAGCTGATGATCGTGCTGCAAGGTCTCTCTCGAGATATTCAAAGTGAAATCCTCGCTGTCGATAACGCCTCTCACAAAGCTGAAATAATCGGGCAGAAGCTCGGCGCACTTTTCCATTATCATAACGCCGCTCGAATACATCGAAAGTCCTTTTTCAAAGTTTTTGGAATAGTAATCAAAGGGCGGACGCTTCGGAATAAACAGCAGTGCTTCAAAGCTGACTGTGCCCTCCGATTTAAAGCGAATGACCTTTGCGGGCGGATTATAATCAAAGAATTTTTCGCTGTAAAATGCGTTGTACTCCTCGTCGGTGACTTCGTTTTGAGCCTTGTGCCAGATCGGCACCATTGAATTGAGCGTCTGCTCCTCGGTCGCGGTAACATATTCGTCGCTGTCCTGTGCCTTAACGCTTGTCTGCATATCGGCAACGATAGGATAGCGGACATAATCGGAATACTTTTTAATAAGATGTCTTATCGTGTGATCGTGCAGAAACTCGGAATAATCCTCGTTTTCCTTGTCCTCTTTGAGATAAAGCGTCACACGCGAGCCGATTTCGTTATAATCACACTCATCGATCGTATAGCCGTCCGCTCCCTCGGATTCCCAGCGATAGGCGGTGTCTGCACCGATGGCTAAGCTCTCGACAGTAACCTTATTTGCGACCATGAAAGCCGAATAGAATCCGACGCCGAACTGACCGATTATATCGATGTCGGGCGCGTCTGTGTCGTTTTTAAAGTCGAGCGAGCCGCTCTTTGCGATAGTGCCGAGGTTTTTCTCAAGCTCGTCCGCAGTCATACCGCAGCCGTTATCGGTTATCGTGATCGTTCTTGCCTGTTCGTCACGGTCGATCTTAATGCGGTATTTATCCTTGTCAAGTCCTGTTTCAGGCTCGGTCAGAGCGCGAAATCTGCGCTTGTCGATCGCGTCAGACGCATTGGAGATAAGCTCGCGCAGGAAGATCTCTCGGTTGGTGTAGATCGAGTTTATCATCATATCGAGCATTTTTTTGGATTCCGTTTTGAATTGCTTTTTTCTCATATTTTAAAGCTTCCTTTCAATAGTATTCGTTATATCTGCAGCACAGCTGCTTTGCCGGCGGCAGAGTAACTGCGTTACCGGATTTCCAGATTATTTCCACGCTCTCCAACCGCTTAAAAGCGTTTTACGAGCGGAAAAATCTGCATTAAATCCGAAGCTGTGTTCTTGTGCAAATTCCTGCGGGCATAGGCTCACCCCGAGACAACGACTGCAATCCG
>CAVGWP010000065.1:0-6308 GCA_963633095.1 bacterium
GCGTATAAGGATACAAAGACCTGCGGTGTTATCGAGGAAGATAAGTCGGCAGGCACAATGAAGATCGCAGAGCCGATCGGCGTTATCGCGGCAGTCATCCCGACGACTAACCCCACATCGACCGCTATCTTCAAAACACTTATCGCGCTGAAAACCAGAAACGGTATCATTATCAGCCCGCACCCGAGAGCAAAGAAGTCCACGATCGAGGCTGCTAAGGTAGTTCTCGAAGCGGCAGTTGCTGCAGGCGCACCTGAAAACCTCATCGGCTGGATCGATGTTCCGTCGCTCGATATGACAAACCTCATCATGAAAGAGGCGGATATTATCCTCGCAACAGGCGGTCCCGGCATGGTCAAGGCAGCTTATTCAAGCGGTAAGCCGGCACTCGGCGTCGGCGCAGGTAATACACCTGCTATCATCGATGACACTGCTGACATCAAGCTCGCAGTAAACTCGATCATTCATTCAAAAACATTCGATAACGGCATGATCTGCGCTTCTGAGCAGAGCGTTATCGTCCTCGACAAAGTATACAAAGCGGTTAAGAAGGAGTTTGCCGACAGAGGCTGTTACTTCCTCAATGCAGATGAAACAGAGAAAGTCAGAAAAACTATTATTATCAACGGTTCGCTCAATGCTAAGATCGTTGGTCAGAAGCCTGTTACGATCGCGGCACTCGCAGGCGTTACCGTTCCGGAATCGACAAAGATCCTCATCGGCGAAGTCGAGAGCGTTGAGCTTTCCGAAGAATTTGCGCATGAGAAGCTTTCTCCGGTCCTCGCAATGTATAAGGCTAAAACGATCGACGATGCTTTCGCAAAGGCCGAAAGACTTGTTGCAGACGGCGGCTACGGTCACACATCGAGCATCTATCTCGACGCTGTAAACGAGCGCGAAAAGATCGACCGCTTTGCAGCAAAGATGAAGACCTGCCGTATCCTTGTAAACACCCCGTCTTCGCAGGGCGGTATCGGCGATCTGTACAACTTCAAGCTTGCTCCGTCGCTCACCCTCGGCTGCGGTTCGTGGGGCGGCAACTCGGTATCCGAGAATGTCGGCGTTAAGCATCTTATCAATATCAAAACAGTAGCCGAAAGAAGGGAAAATATGCTTTGGTTCAGAGCGCCTGAGAAGGTTTATTTGAAGAAAGGCTGCCTGCCGGTTGCATTGGCAGAGCTTAAGGATGTCATTGGCAAGAAGAAAGCATTTATCGTAACAGATAGCTTCCTTTACAAAAACGGCTATACAAAGCCGATAACCGATAAGCTCGATGAAATGGGCATTGTCCACACAACATTCTACAATGTAGCTCCCGATCCGTCGCTCGCTTGCGCAAGAGAAGGCGCAGAGCTGATGAAGTCGTTCGAGCCGGACACTATCATCGCTATCGGCGGCGGTTCTGCGATGGACGCTGCAAAGATCATGTGGGTTCTCTATGAGCATCCCGAAGCAGACTTCCTTGATATGGCTATGCGCTTCATGGATATCAGAAAGAGAGTCTACACCTTCCCGAAGATGGGCGAGAAAGCATACTTCATTGCTGTTCCGACATCCGCAGGTACAGGCTCTGAGGTTACGCCGTTTGCAGTTATCACCGATGAAACAACAGGTACAAAGTATCCGTTGGCTGACTATGAGCTGCTCCCGAACATGGCTATCATCGATGCAGATATGCACATGACCGCTCCTAAGGGACTCACCTCTGCTTCCGGTATCGATGCTGTAACTCATGCTCTCGAGGCTTACGCTTCCATGATGGCAACAGACTTCACAGACGGTTTGGCTCTGCGTGCACTCAAGGTCATCTTCGAGTATCTGCCGAGAGCTTATGACAACGGCCCGAACGATCCGGTAGCTCGTGAGAAGATGGCTCATGCAGCAACAATGGCAGGTATGGCGTTTGCAAATGCATTCCTCGGTGTCTGCCACTCCATGGCTCATAAGCTCGGCGCGTTCCACCATCTGCCTCACGGTGTTGCAAATGCGCTTATGATAGATGAAGTTCTGCGTTTCAATGCAGAGGAAGTTCCCGCTAAGATGGGTACATTCCCGCAGTATGATCATCCGCACACCTTAGCCAGATATGCTGAAGTTGCCGATTACCTCGGTATCAAGGGCAAGAACGACAGCGAGAAGCTCGATAACCTTATCAAGGCGATCGATGACCTCAAGGAAAGAGTCGGAATCAAAAAGACTATCAAGGATTACGGTATCGATGAGAAGGACTTCCTTGACAGACTTGACGATATGACAGAGCAGGCGTTTGACGATCAGTGCACGGGCGCAAACCCGAGATACCCGCTGATGAGCGAGATCAAGCAGATGTATCTCAACGCTTACTACGGCAAATAAGGAGGGCTATATAAATGAGTATTCAGGCAGATAAGGTCATTGCGGTAAGAACCTCGAAAACGATCTACCGTGACGGCGAAACAGTCATCAAGGTTTTTGATGAAGATTTTTCAAAATCCGATGTTCTCAACGAAGCACTTAATCAGGCTCGTGTTGAGGAAACAGGTCTTAATATTCCGAAGATCCTCGAAGTCATGAAGATCGACGGTAAATGGGCTATCCGCTCTGAGTTCATCAGAGGCAAGACACTCGCTCAGCTTATGGCTGAGAATCCCAAAAAGAGAGATGAGTATCTTGATCTGTTTGTTGATCTTCAGATGGATGTTCATTCTCGCACAGCTCCGCTTCTTAACAAGCTGAAGGACAAGATGAACCGCAAGATCAGTGAAACCGATCTTGACGCTACGACCCGTTATGAGCTGCACACCCGCCTTGAGGGTATGCCGAAGCATAAGAAGGTCTGCCATGGTGACTTTAACCCCTCCAACATTATCATCAATGAAGAGGGCGTTCCGTACATCATCGACTGGTCGCACGCTACACAGGGAAATGCGTCCGCCGATGTTGCGAGAACATATCTTCTGTTCTGCCTTTCCGGCGATAAGAAGCTCGCTGAGGATTATCTCGAGCTGTTCTGCAAGAAGAGCGATACCGCAAAGCAGTATGTTCAGAAATGGATGCCTATCGTAGCTGCTTCGCAGTCGGTCAAGGGTAATGAAAGCGAGAGAGAATTCCTGCTTAACTGGGTTAATGTCGTAGATTACGAATAATAAAGATCGGTGCCCGCGTTCGGTTTATTGCCGCACGCGGACACCGTCGTGTATAATAAAAGGGGAAAGGAACATAGGTAATGAAAGTAACTATTTGCATCGGAAGCTCATGCCATCTTAAGGGTTCGCGCCAGGTCGTCGAACAGCTTCAAAATCTTGTTGCGGATAACAATCTGAAGGACAAGGTCGAGCTTTCGGGAACATTTTGCATGGGCAAATGTCAGACCGGCGTTAATGTCACGGTGGATGATAAGGAATTTTCGGTATCTCCCGAGACTGTTCAGGAATTTTTTGAAAAAGAGATCCTTCCGGCAGTTAATTAAAGCTTATTGCAAGGGGCGGCCGCGGGCTGCCCTTTGTTTAACTGCGCCGTTTTTCCACTCAAGAAAGGAGTGACTTTATGGCTGAGTTTTTAAAGCTTAAAAAGTCCAATTGTAAAAATTGCTATAAATGTATTCGCCATTGTCCTGTCAAATCAATCAAGTTTTCGGGTAATCAGGCGCATATTGTTCCGGAAGAATGTATCTTGTGCGGTCAGTGCTTTGTTGTCTGTCCGCAGAATGCCAAGGAGATCGTGGATGAGATCGGTATAGTTAATGTCCTGCTTTCGGGCGATAAACCTGTTATCGCAAGCGTTGCGCCGTCGTTTATCGCATATTTCGAGGGTAGCGGTATTGATTCGCTGACAGTCGCCCTCAAAAAGCTCGGCTTTTCCGATGTCGAGGAGACTGCGATCGGTGCAACACTTGTTAAGCGTGAGTATGATCGCATTTTGTCCGAGGGTACTCAGGATATAATAATCTCTTCCTGCTGCCATTCGGTAAATCTGCTTATCGGAAAATATTATCCCGAGCTTGCGGAGTATCTCGCTCCGGTAGTGTCGCCTATGCAGGCGCATTGCCTCGATATCAAGCACCGCTATCCCGATGCGAAAACGGTGTTCATCGGTCCATGCCTCTCCAAGAAGGACGAAGCCGACAACGGCGTTGTTGACGCGGTCATCACCTTCAAAGAGCTTGCAACAATGCTCAGAGAAGCCGGCATAACCGTTGAGAGCGTGCCGGACAGCAGCGAGCAGTCCAAAGCGAGACTTTTCCCCACAGTCGGCGGAATCCTCAAAACAATGGATTGCAGCGAAAAATCGTATACATATCTTGCGGTTGACGGTGTTGAAAACTGCAAATCCGCGCTTGAAGATATTAAGTCGGGCAGTGTTCATCGTTGTTTTATCGAAATGTCGGCGTGCGCAGGAAGCTGTATCGGCGGCCCTGTCATGGAGAAATACCGTAATTCGCCGGTGAGACATTATAAAGAAATAACCGATTATGCCGGAAATGAGGATTTCGATGTTGCAGATGTCGCACCCGAAACCCTCAGAAAACACCGTACTTATATCGGATGTCCGCAGGTCATGCCGAGCGAAGCGGAGATAAACGAAGCTCTTAAGAAAATGGGCAAGAATAAGCCGGAGGACTGCTTGAATTGCGGTTCGTGCGGTTATGATTCCTGCCGCGATAAGGCGATCGCCGTCTGCCGCGGCAAAGCGGACATCAGCATGTGCCTGCCTTATCTCATGGAGAAATCCGAGCGCTTCTCGAATAATATTCTCAACAACACACCAAACGGCATTATCGTTGTTAATGAAGACCTTGAGGTTCAGCAGGTCAACCGTGCGGCAATGAAAATGCTTCATATCGCAACGCAGTCGGATGTCCTCGGCGATCAGGTCATCAGAATACTTGACCCAACCCCGTTTTTGGACGCTATCGAAACCGGCATCGGCATAAACGAAAAGCGCGATTATTATGCCGAATATAAAAAATATTTCGAGCAGACTATCATCTGCGACCGTTCATCGCATATTCTGATCTCTATCCTCAGAGATGTAACCGAGGAAGAAGATGAGAAAAAGCGCAAGGAACAGCTCGCCGCGCAAACAGCGCAGGTTGCCGATAAGGTCGTTGATAAGCAGATGCGTATCGTTCAGGAGATCGCGTCTCTGCTCGGAGAAACTGCCGCTGAGACCAAGATCGCACTTACAAAGTTAAAGGAGTCTATGCCGCATGAGCATGATGAATGATCTTTGCGCCGACATTGGCTATATGAGCATAAATCACGATGGTGAACAGCTCTGCGGCGACCATGTAGAGGTCGTCCCGCAGGACGATAATTCAACCGTCATCGTGCTTGCCGATGGACTCGGAAGCGGCGTTAAAGCGTGTATTCTCTCAACACTGACATCCAAGATATTGTCCACAATGCTCGCGTCAGGCTTAAAGCTGGAGGACGCCGTCGCAACCATAGTGCAGACGCTTCCTGTCTGCTCGGTGCGCCATGTGGCGTATTCCACATTCACCGTTATCCGCATTGTAAAAAACCGCAAAGCGGAGATAATCCAGTATGACAGTCCGAATGTCGTGCTGTTCAGGGACGGTAAGTATTGTGACCTGACCACGACCGATACATATATCGAGGGCAAAAAAATAACAAGAAGCGAGCTTTATATTCAGGAAAACGATACATTTATCGCTTTTTCGGACGGTGTTGAACACGCCGGTGTCGGAAACATTTATAATTTCGGCTGGAAAAGGGAAGACATTGTTTCGTTTCTCGAAACCTTCAGCAGCATAGGTTTCACCGCCAAAACGCTGACAGCAATTCTGCTCGATGAGTGCAACCGCCTGTATGACGGCAAACCCGGCGACGACGCAACGGTAGTAACCGTACGAATTCGCCGCAGAGAGCCGATGAACCTTATCATCGGACCTCCGTCCAATCGTGATGACTGTCATAAAATGATGTCGCTGTTTTTCGGTAAGCAGGGCAAGCATATCATCTGCGGCGGTTCGACTTCAACTATCGCGGCGGACTTTCTTAAAAAGCCGCTGAAGCCGACTTTGCAGTTTGCCGATCCTGTCATTCCGCCTATCGCAAAGCTCGAAGGCGCAGACCTTGTAACAGAGGGTGTTATAACTATCAACCGTGTGCTTGAATATGCAAAGAACTATCTTGCGGATAACAGCCTTTATGAGAAGTGGAGCACCTCGCAGGACGGCGCTTCGAAAATTGCAAGAATGTTGTTTGAAGAAGCAACCGATATCAACTTCTTTGTCGGCAGAGCGATCAATCCCGCTCATCAGAATCCCGATCTGCCGATAAACTTCAATATCAAAATGCGCTTGG
>CAVGWP010000066.1:0-5754 GCA_963633095.1 bacterium
GTATAGATATAGACGGTACAGATACTAAATACCCATCAGACACCGTTTTAATAGAGAATAATAAACCTAACGTTTCTGTTGAAAGAACGAATGAACAAAACAACTGGTATGCAAACAGAGATATCTCGTTTAATATCACTGTTGGTGATGTGGGAGAAAACAACTCCGGCATACGCTGCGTTTGGGCTGAGATAAACAATACCCCTGTTGCAATCGATGGATTTAAATTGGGAACAGCTACGGGAACAGATATCAAAAATGTTGATAAGAACTTAAAAGAATGTTCCGACGACAGGCTTTTGGAGAATAAAGTCTATTTCTTTAACGATAAAAAAACAGGGTCTCTCTCGTTCACCGTCAATACAAATCAGGTTGCTGAGAAGGACGAATACACAGTTGTTATTCATGCAATCGATAACGCAGGCAATGAGACTGTGTGGGATGCTGTAAATAATGCCGACGCTTCCAATGTTACAGCAGAAAAACTCGGCAAGGTGAAAATCGATGAGACCGCCCCGACTGTTAAGTTTTCTGTTGGCGAAACAAACACAGACAAATCGTTTGACGGAGATCCCGATACTGCAAAAAAAGACTACGGCTATTACTTCAAAAAGGATACCGAAGTCACAATAACAGCGAGCGACAATGGGTCAGGTGTTAACCAAATTGTGTACAAAACTGTCGATACATCCGGAACAGAAAATACTGTTATTATAGATACCTCTGTCTTGACAAAAAATTCCGACAACCCCTTGGAAGTGACACATACATTCAAAGTTGAAGCAGACTTTAAAGGTCAGATCTATGCTTATGCAGTCGATAATGTCGGAAATAAGCCGACTTCTGAAGATGGAAAACAGCAATGGACAACCCCGGACGGTGTTATAGTTGAGTCGCAAGACAAACATAAAGGTACATCCGATATCGCTATTACAAGAGCCGCCGCAACAGGAACAGACGATAAAAATCTTTATTCGAGCGATGTCCCTGTGACGATCACCGTCACCGATGAATATTCGGGTATTGCTCAAATCGATTGGTCGGTTGAGGCTCCGTATGACAAAGATGAAGACCAAGGCGGCACGGTCATAGTCGAAAATGACGGCGAATTTGATAAAGATAATAAAGAATGCACAGATACCGACTGGAGCAAAGATGTCACAGATCAGAACCTTGTCACCACAATGAGCAAGAATATCACTGTCACAAACAACAGCAACGACATTGTAGTTACGGTTATGTTGACCGACCGCGCAGGCAACACGACAACCATCACTGATAAATTCAGCATCGATAAAACTCAGCCGACTGTCAGTGTTTCGTATGACAATAATTCGCCGGATTCGCAGAACAGCGACATTTACAAAGCGAACAGAACCGCCACGATAACAGTCACCGAGCGCAATTTTGACGCAAATGATGTTGTCAGTACGATCACAAACACCGATAAAACGATCCCGACGATCTCCAAGTGGAAAACCGTTGAAAACAAAGAAGACCCGGATAAGACAACTCACACCGCAACGGTCAGCTACACTGCCGACGGCGATTATACATTCGACTTTGATTTCAAGGATAAAGCCGGCAACAAGCTCAAAACAGCGTATCCGCAGGATAAGTTCACCATCGACAAAACTGCGCCCGCAGTCAGCGTTTCGTACGACAACAACTCCGCACAAAACGGCAACTATTACAAGGCGAACAGAACCGCAACGATAACTGTCACCGAGCACAATTTTGATCCGTCGAGAGTGAGAATAATCGGCACTACCGATGATCAGAGCGTTGCGTACCCGTCGCTCAGCGGAGCGGTCAGATGGACTAAAACCACCGACAGAGCCGCTCACAATGATACCCATACTGCAACAATAACCTATTCGGCGGACGCAAAGTATACTTTCGATGTCGAAGTGAACGATATGGCGGGCAATGCCGCGGCGGATTTTGCGGCGCAGGAGTTTTATATCGACAAAACAGCTCCGACCCTTGATATCACAGGCGTTGCGGATAAGTCGGCAAACAAGGATGAGGTTGCTCCGATAATTACATCCACCGACAAAAACTTCGATAAGAGCACACTCAGCGTAACTTTGAACGGCGTTAATCTCGGCGGTGTCGATTATTCAAACAGCATTTCCGATATTACAAACGGTACAAGGATCGCTTACTCCGATTTCGAGCACAGCAAAGAGTTTGACGATATCTACACACTCACCGCGACAGTTACGGATAAAGCGGGCAATCAGACAAACAAAACAATATCCTTCTCGGTCAACCGTTTCGGCTCGACTTATGACCTTTCCGCACTCAATGATATCAACGGAAAATATCTGAACTCCGGCAGAGATATTGTGTTCACCGAAACAAATGTCGATACGCTCGACAGCTCGAAAACCCGCTTAAAGCTCACTAAAAACGGCACGCCGACCGACCTCGTCCTCGGCACTGATTACACTATTGAAAAGGTCAGCGAGGGTAATGGTAAGTGGAGCGTCTATAAATACACGGTCAAGAGCGCGTTGTTTGCCGACGACGGCAAGTACAGCATTTCGATCTATTCGGTAGACGCCGCCGGAAATGTCAATGAAAATATCGACAGCAACAAAGAGGCTGAGATCAGCTTTGGTATTGATAAGACAACGCCTGTCATTACCGCTATTGACCTTGAGGACGGCGCACAGTATGCTACGGAAGTTAAAAAAGCGACTGTTGAGATCAAGGACAATCTCGTTCTCAGCGATGTTAAGATCACGCTCAACGGCGAGGCGGTAAGCTACGCTGTTGACGGTCAGAGCTACACCTTCGATATTCCCGAATCAAATGATAAGCAGAGTGTTGTTGTAACTGCAACAGATGCAGCGGGCAATATTGAAGAGCTTGAGATAAAGGACTTTATCGTCACAACAAATGCTATCGTTCGCTGGTATAATAACACACCGCTGTTTATCGGTTCGATCATCGGCGTCGTTGTTATCGTAGGCGCAGCAATAATCTTTGTTATGCTGGCGAAAAAGAAAAAAGAAGATAAGTAATTATGCTTTCGCCCGATGGACCGAAAATCCATCGGGCGAAAAAGAGATGAAAGGTTGAGCAAGAATAGATACGATTTAAAGCCGCACCTTAACTTGATATATACCGGCTATGTTTCAGATGGAATGAAAGTGGGAGAAATTATAGCTAAGATTGAAAATACGGGATTTAATTTAATCAAACAATAAGAGAGGGAGATATGAATGTCTAAAATATGTTCAAATTGCAAAGCAAATGTTGATGATGGATCGTTATTTTGTCCGAAATGCGGATCAAACAGTTTTGATACGGCTGACCCGAATGCCACAACTGTTTTGACCGATAACAACCCGAATGCCACAACTGTTCTGACTGATAATGCTCCGAATAGTTGGCAGCCGTACCCGACAAACGGACAGTTCGGCGCACCTGCGAACACACCGCAGGAAATGGGGAATATGCCGCCGTATCAGTCGGCAGCACCGCAGGAAATGGGTAGTATGCCGCCGTATCAGTCGGCAGTACCTCAGAAAAAATCAAAGCTGTGGCTTATTTTGGTGATCGTGGCGGCTGTCGTGGTCCTGGCGGTCGGCGGCATTGTTGCGGCTGTTATCATAACCTCCGACAGCGATTTGACTGTTGCAGCCACCGCAAGCTCCGGATTTTCGTCGTCCGATACTGTGACCGAGGCTGCCGACAGCACTGTTTCCGACAGCACTGTCACCACAGATGATATAAAAGGCAGTATTGTAAACGGTCAGTATGTGAATAAGTGGGCGGGCATTAAGTTTGATGTAAACGATGATCTTCCGAATGCGTCCGATTCGGAGTATTCGTCTGTGAAATCGACATTAGGCTCCAGTGAGCTTTGCTTTTTGTCGCAAAACACAGTCACGGGAAAGCAGTTTATAGTGCTAGTCACACGGAAAATTTCATCATCATTTACAGAGAGCAGCTTTCTTGATGAAGAAGAAAAATCATTGGAAAAAAACTCGACAGCATCGCTAACATACAATATCGGTTCACGCGAGTATGTTCAGATCGCGGGAAGAAGTTATCTTGCGCTGCCGGTGGAATTAGTCAATACAAGCAACGGAGCGACCGTGCATATGATTTTGTGCGTCACAAAAAAGGATAACCGCATAATTGAAATAGTGATCACCTCGCAGTATAAGACAGAGCTTGAAGCGATGCTTAATAATGTCGTTCCTGCGAATTGATAAGGGGGCAGCTATGAAAAAGATTGCATCAATTATAATGTGCGCCGTGCTTATCTTTTCCGCATTGCCGCTGACACTCACCGCCTCGGCTTGGTCTGTTCCGAGTGAAAGCGCATTTGCCGCAAAGCTAAGTCAGCTTAAAACAAAGTATCCAAACGGCGGAGTTTACTCCGGAACTTATTATGAAAACGGAACAGCCAAAGCGTGGACTTGCTTCGGATACGCTTGCCAAATGATGTATGAGGTTTTTGGGATCAAGTATTATAATGACGGTTTTTACAATAAACGCGATTATAACTTCGGCACAATTTATGCAGGCGATATTATTAGGCTGAATGCAGGATACGGTCCTGATACGCATTCGGTGTTTGTTACCAAAGTAACAAGCAGCAGAGTATATTTCACTGATGGAAATTACAATAACAAAAACGGCATCAGATGGGATGCGTCTTATTCCATATCAGAATTAAAAAGCAGGTTCACCTATAAAGTTCATGTTCCGGGAAATTATTTGACAGGCGGCGGTTCCGCCTCTCAGACAACGACAACAAAGTACTATGAACTGAAAAATGCCGCCTACGGCAAATATCTCAACATTTACGGCAACGGCTCCGCCAACAACACAAATGTTGATATCTACGATCGTGATCAGACAAGTGGGCAGTATTTTTCGATAACGCAAAGCGGCTCCGGATATGTTATCTCCCCGAAATGCTCAAGCGGTGTCGTGAATATCTACGGAAATAATCCGCAGAATCTGGCGAATGTTTGCCTTTGGCAGGCGACGGGTCACAGCACTCAAAGCTGGAAATTTGAAAAAATCAGCGGAAACAAATATGTTATTCGCTCGGTATACAACAATAATTTCGTGCTGACCGCTGTCGGAAACTACAATAACGCAAATGTAAGAGTTCAGAATTATCAGGCGGGAAACACCGCGCAGCAATGGGAAATATCGCCCGATCCATTCCCGAATCAGGCAGTAGGTCACAGCTGTAATTTCTCAGGAGGCTATGCTTATGACACAGCTTCTCATCCGCATTATAAATGCTATAAATGCTCAATTTGTCAAAAGGTGAATCCAAACACCAACGAGCCGCAAAAGAAAGCCGGCTGTGAGACATGTTATCCTAAAGTCATTGGAGATATAAACGGCGACAATGTTGCCAATTTGACAGACGCACGAATTTCAATGCAAAGAATTTCGAGCGGCACAGCGTTTTCCGACGCTGAAAAAAAGCTGCTTGATTTCGACGGCGACAATATTGTCAGCCTGTCGGACATCAGAGCGTTTGTTGTTTCAATCGCACAAGGAAATTAAGAAAGAGGAGAAAGTTATGAAAAAAGCAAAAATTATCGCATTATTTTTATCGGCAGGCATTGCGCTTGCATCTCTCACCGGCTGCGGTGACGCATCTTCGTCATCGGCATCGTCGGCGCAGGAAAATCATGTTGTGAAGTCCGACGATATCGTTGTCGAAAAAATCGGCTCTTTGTCTAAGGAGATCAAAGGAAGCGAAGATGG
>CAVGWP010000066.1:5764-6252 GCA_963633095.1 bacterium
TTACAGCACCTCCGGCGACAAATTCGGCATTGTATCGTTTGACGGCAAATCCGACACAGGCGAGATCTACACCTTCGGCGATGATGTTGAGCAGTTTTTTGCGGTATCGAAGACCTATGTCGAAGGCGACACATCAATTGCAAATCTAAACAAATTCGGACTTATCGACGGCAAGGGCAATGAGATCATTCCCGAGCAGTACGCCTCATTTACATACCTGAGCGACAAATATATAAGGGTAGTTACAGTCACCGAGAAAACCGACTCCAAGGACAGTGACGATACTCTTGTGGAATATGAAGACGGCACATACTACAAAGGTAATTGGTGCATTTACAACATCGAAACAAAGCAGCCGCTTGAAGGCGTTGTAGGAACCAAGGGATATCCCGCTCATGCGTATGGCGATTATATCGAGTATTACAATGACCAAAAGGGTAAGATCTGCGTTAATTCCAAGGGTGTCGCACTCCCGAGCGATGCTAAGC
>CAVGWP010000067.1:0-1440 GCA_963633095.1 bacterium
TCTTTGCGATACTCACACTGCCGTTGCGGTTAAGGTATACGAAGATTATGTTGAGAAAACGGGTGACAACACCCAGACTGTTATTGTTTCCACAGCATCGCCTTATAAATTTGCGAAGAGCGTTCTTTCCGCTGTTGACACGGTCGAGGGAACGGACAGCGAGTTTGATATGGTGGATAAGCTCAGCAGTATCACAGACACGCCTGTTCCGGCTCCGCTTGCGGATCTCAGAAGCAGACAGGTACTTCATAAGAGTTGCTGCGAGAAAGAACAGATGCCGGAGTTTATAAAAAATACTCTGGGTATAAAATAACGCGATAAAGGAGTTTGCGGTTTGGCACTGTTCACAATATCCGATTCGCATCTATCGCTTGCGTCCGATAAGCCGATGGATATATTTCGAGGCTGGGAAGGCTATGTCGATAAGCTGGGTGCGAATTGGAGAAATATGATCACAGACAGCGACACGGTCGTTATTCCCGGCGATATTTCATGGGAAATGAAGCTTGAAAAAACGCTCACCGATTTTAAGTTTTTGGATTCGCTTCCGGGTAGAAAGATCATATTGAAAGGGAATCATGATCTTTGGTGGGAATCTGTCACTAAGATGAACAGGTTTTTCAGCGAAAATGATCTTAAATTTGAAATTCTGTATAACAACTGCCTTTTTTACGGTGATTTCGCTTTGTGCGGAAGCAGGGGCTGGTTTTATGATGACCATTCCGATGATGCTGAAAAGGTAGTTTTAAGAGAAGCGGCAAGAATCGAGCGCTCGCTCGAAGCCGCAAAACAAAGCGGAAAAGAAAGCGTTTTGTTTTTGCATTATCCTCCGGTGATGAAAGACAGTAAATGCGAAGAGATCATGTCGGTGATTTGCAAATACGGTGTCAAACGCTGTTATTACGGTCATATTCACCGCGCGGGAAGCGCAAAAGCAATAAACGGCACGGTGGACGGTATAGCATTTCGATGCGTAAGCTGCGATATTCTTGACTTTACGCCGCTGAAAATAGCCGACTGATTTGAATTTTTCATGAATATATAAAAAATATATAGCAATTTTGAGCAAAGTGTGTTATAATCGTCTTTGTTGCTTTATTTTATAGTTAAATAAGCCGTTAATCACAGCGGTCTTATATAGGAAAGGAATGTAAACAATGAGTTTAAAGTCATCAAACAAGATCGAGGAAAACAGATATGAGCTTGTCATTTCGGTAGACGCCGAAACTTTTGAAAAAGCGGTAGCCGCAGCTTTCCGCAAAAATTCAAAGAAGCTTAATGTTCCCGGATTCAGAAAGGGTCACGCTCCCCGCGGTATCATCGAAAAGATGTACGGCGCAGATGTTTTTTATGATGAGGCTCTTAATGATCTTTATCCCGCAGAGATGGAGAATGCTCAGAAAGAAGCCGGCATTGAGATAGTTGATTTTGCTAACATTG
>CAVGWP010000067.1:1450-6227 GCA_963633095.1 bacterium
GAATTAAGGTTGAGAAGAAGCAGGCTTCTGTAAGCGAAGAGGAAGTCAATGCAGAAATTGAAAGAATGAGAGAGCGTGTTTCCACAATGGAGACTGTTTCCGGTCGTCCCGCCGAAAACGATGATATTGTAACCTTTGATTTCGACGGTTATGTAGACGGTAAGCAGTTTGAAGGCGGCAAGGCTGAGAGCTATACCCTCAAGCTCGGATCTAATCAGTTCATTCCAGGTTTTGAAGACCAGATCGTCGGAAAAAATCCCGAAGAGAACTTTGATGTTAATGTAACATTCCCCGAAGATTATCACGCCGAAGAGCTCAAGGGCAAAGAAGCTGTTTTCAAGTGCAAAATCCACGAGATAAAAACCCGTGTTATGCCTGCGCTTGACGATGAGTTTGTCAAGGATGTCAGTGAGTTTGATACACTCGATGAGCTGAAAGCCGATATTGAGAAGAAGCAGCTTGAGCAGAAAGAGAAGCAGGCTGACAACGAAGCTGAAAACAAGATCTTCGATGTTGTGATCGAGAATACAGATGTCAATATCCCGAAAGCAATGATCGACACAAAGGTTGAGGAGAATATCCGTGACTTTGCTTATGCTCTCCAGATGCAGGGTATCAGCCTTGAGCAATATATGCAGTACACCAATCTTACATTCGACGCTCTCCGTGAGAACTATGCCGATCAGTCCGAAAAGCAGGTCAAGCTTCGTCTTGCTCTTGAAAAGATCGCGTCTATCGAAGGTCTTGAGCCGACAGACGATGATGCTGAAGCTCAGTACAAAGAGTATGCTGAGATGTACAGCATGGATCTCGACAAGGTCAAGAAAGCTATTCCGGAGGATGAACTCAAGAAGGACCTTCGTGTTAAGAAGGCTTCCGAATTTGTTAAGGAAAATGCAAATTTCACCGTTGTTGCAGATGAAAAGCCTGTGAAAAAGGCTGTTGCAAAAAAGTCAGCTGCTAAGAAAGCAGAAACAGATGGTGAGAAAAAAACCGCTGCAAAGAAAACAACAGCTAAAAAGCCCGCAGCTAAGAAGACAACTTCCAAAGCAAAGGCAGAAGAAAAGGCAGACGATAAATAATCGGAGTCTGCCGTAATAATATTCTAAAGTTTAAAACAGTTTTGGTGTGTTCATACTAAAACTGTTTTAAACGCATTAAGAAAGGATGATATATATGGCACTGGTGCCCTATGTAGTTGAACAAACGAGCAGAGGCGAGCGTTCTTATGATATTTATTCCCGCCTTTTAAACGACCGTATAATTATGCTTTGCGATGAAGTAAACGATGCAACTGCAAGCCTTGTTATTGCTCAGCTTCTTTATCTCGAAGGTCAGGATCCCACAAAAGATATCAGCCTTTACATCAACAGTCCGGGCGGTTCTGTATCTGCGGGACTCGCTATCTACGACACAATGCAGTATGTTAAATGCGATGTTTCCACAATTTGTATCGGTATGGCTGCATCAATGGGTGCATTTTTGCTTTCCAGCGGTGCGAAGGGTAAGCGTTACGCTCTGCCAAATTCCGAAATAATGATTCATCAACCGCTCGGTCAAGCGCAGGGTCAGGCAACAGAGATACTTATCCATGCCGATCACATCAAGCACACTCGTGAGCGTTTGAACGACATTCTCGCTAAAAACAGTGGTCAGCCGCTTGAAGTTATCGAGAAGGACACTGAGCGTGACAACTTCCTCACTGCAAAGCAAGCTGAGGAATACGGCCTTATCGATAAGGTCATGGAAAGACGATGACAAAAACCAGTTAACAGATCGGAGGATCGTATGTCTAATAATGACGGACACAGCACTGTTTGCTGCTCATTTTGCGGCAAACCCGATGATGTAGCAGAGCGTATGATCGCAGGTCCCAACGGGCTTTACATCTGCGACAGCTGTGTAAAGCTGTGCTGCGACATAATGGGTATCGGCATAAACAACGCCGATTGTCCTGCATCGCGTGAGGAGCTTGATGCAGAGATCGAAAAAGGTCTTGATAAAACTCCTATGCAGCTCAAAGAGTATCTCGATGAGTACGTTATCGGTCAAACCGAAGCCAAAAAAGCTCTTAGCGTTGCGGTTTACAATCACTATAAAAGAATATTCAATCTAAATCAATCGAGTGATGTTGAGCTCGGCAAGTCAAATATACTGCTTGTCGGCCCGACAGGAGTCGGCAAAACATTGCTTGCTCAAAGCCTTGCAAGGGCACTCGATGTTCCGTTTGCAATAACCGATGCAACAACGCTCACAGAAGCCGGCTATGTCGGAGAGGATGTTGAGAACATTTTGCTTCGTCTTATTCAAAATGCCGATTTTGATGTTGAGCGCGCAGAACGTGGAATTATCTATATTGATGAGATCGATAAGATCGCGAGAAAATCGGAGAATACGTCTATCACCCGCGATGTAAGCGGCGAGGGCGTTCAGCAGGCACTTCTTAAAATAATTGAGGGCACAGTTGCTAATGTTCCTCCGCAGGGCGGAAGAAAACATCCTCAACAGGAGTTCATTCAGATCGATACATCGAATATTCTCTTTATCTGCGGCGGTGCTTTCTCCGGCATTGATAAGGTCATTTCAAAGCGTATCAATGCGGGCTCGGTTATCGGTTTCGGCTCGGACCCGAAATCCGAAAAGCAGGATGAGGACGAGATCATTTCAAATGTGAACGCTCAGGATCTTGTTAAATTCGGTCTTATTCCGGAGCTTGTGGGCAGACTTCCTGTTATAGCAACACTCAATAAGCTCAGTGAAGATGATATGGTTCGCATTATGACAGAACCCAAAAATGCAATAGTCAAGCAGTATCAGCGCCTTTTTGAGATGGATGATATCCGTTTAGATGTCAAGAAGGATGCTATGTATGAAATAGCGAAGACAGCGATCGATCAAAAGACAGGCGCACGCGGACTTCGCGGTATCTTTGAGTCTGTCCTTAAAGATGTTATGTTTGAAGCGCCTTCGGATAAAACAATAAGCACTGTCACGGTAACTAAGGAATGCGTGCAAAAAGGCAAAAAACCAAGAATATCACACAGTATCCCTGAGCCGAAACAGCTTGCGGAGTAAAACGGCACACGGGTATGTTTTGTACCCGTGCGTTGCTGTATAACGAGGAGAAAACAAATGAAATTTGAAAACGCCTTTTTTGAAGCGGCATTCGGTACAGCCGCGCAGCTTCCCGAATCTGATCTGCCGGAAATCGTTTTTTCGGGCAGATCGAATGTCGGAAAGTCATCGCTGATAAATAAAATATTCAACCGAAAGGCGCTTGCAAAGGTTAGCTCATCGCCCGGAAAAACCGCCACGATCAATTTTTATAATGTCGATTCCGCAAGGCTTGTCGATCTTCCGGGATACGGCTATGCAAAAGTATCCGGCTCGGAACGTCTGCGCTGGGCAAAGTTGATGGACGGCTATTTTGCCGGCAACAGAAATATTGCACTTGTTGTTCAGCTTGTTGATATGCGCCATCCCGCGACCAAGCTTGACAACGATATGCTGAACTTTTTAAGCCAGACAGGCATGCCGTTTATCATAGCAATGACAAAATGTGACAAACTTAATAAAGGAGAGCGTGCAAAAAGACTTTCCGCTATCGATGAAGAACTTAGTTTTATAAACCCTGTTCCGGAGTATATCCCCGTTTCATCCGCTACGGGAGAGGGCATTGAAGAGTTAAAGAAAAGGATCATAAATTGTGTGGAGGAATAAAAATGGTTAATGATCGTCTTAGAGTGAATGAAAAAGGTCATCTTGAGATCGCGGGCTGTGACGCCGTTGATCTTGCAAAGCAGTTTCAAACGCCGCTTTATGTTTTCGATGAAGATATGATTATTGATAATTGCCGCAAGTTTTCCGAAGAATTGCGGCAGCTTTACAGCAACAGCCTTGCCATATATGCAAGCAAAGCTTTTTGCTGTCTTGAAATGTGCAGACTTGCAAATAAAGAAGGTCTCGGATTGGATGTTGTGTCGGGCGGCGAGCTTTACACCGCAAACAAAGCATGCTTCCCGATGGACAGAGTCTTTTTCCACGGCAACAATAAAACCTATGATGAAATTAAAATGGCGATTGAACTCGGTGTTCACAGAATCATTGCCGATAATATGTTTGAGCTTGATGCTATCGATGAAATAGCACACGATCTCGGAAAAACCGCTCAAATAATGCTTAGGATCAAGCCGGGTATTGACGCACACACACACGATTTTATCCGAACAGGTCAAATCGATTCAAAATTCGGTTTTGCACTTGAGAACGGCGAAGCCTACGATGCAGTCAAAAAGTGCACCGAATATAAGAATATTCAGCTTATGGGGCTTCATTGCCATATCGGTTCGCAGATATTCGATCAAAAACCGTTTGTAGAAGCGGCAAATGTAATGCTCGATTTTTATAAAAAGATCAAAACCGAGCTTTCTCTTACATTGCTTGATCTCAATCTCGGCGGCGGTTTCGGTATAAAGTATGTCGAGACCGACGATCCTAAGGACTACAAGAAGTTTGTTGAGGCTGTTTCTGATTTTGTGCATAACTATTGCAAATCCGAAAATATTGAAATTCCGAGAATTCTTATCGAGCCGGGCAGATCGATAGTCGGTGCGGCAGGAACAACGCTTTACACGGTCGGTGCTGTTAAGGAAATAGAGAATGTTCGCAATTATGTTTCGATTGACGGCGGCATGACCGACAACCCGAGATATGCGCTTTACGGCTCGGAATACACGGTTATCAACGCATCGAAAGCCGATAAAGCTCCTGATTACAC
>CAVGWP010000068.1:0-5816 GCA_963633095.1 bacterium
ACCTGTAATACGCGATTCATCATCGATCTCGCAGAATGTTGTGCCGATAATGCCTTTTTTGTAGGCGATGGTTATGTCGGCATTCGATTTAGCGTGCTTTTCGATCATCTTATCAACATCGATATTAGCCACACAATCCGAATCGGAGATCAGAACATATTCCTCGGTAGCGTTTTCAAGGTAAGAAAGATTGCCGTACATAGCGTCAATTTTTCCTTTGTAAACACCGTTCTCGGCATATCCGTAAGGCGAGAGTATGCAAAGTCCGCCTCTCTTTCTTGCGAGATCCCACGGTCTGCCGCTTCCCACATGATCCATCAGCGACTGATAGTTTCTCTTGGTCACAACGCCGACTTTGAAAATGCCCGCGTTGACCATTGAAGAAAGAGCAAAGTCTATCAATCTGTATCGACAACCGAACGGAACCGATCCCATCGTGCGGAACGAGGTGAGCTCTGTCAGCTTTTCATCGCTTGTGTTGGCAAAAATAAGCCCCATTATACTTTTACTTCTCATTTTGATCACAGCCTTTCCCGAATTTCAGTCATATGCTAAGCATAGCGCAGGGCTCAACTATCTTCCCCGCAGGAACAACATAATCCGGACCGATCGTTGCGACGCCCCATTTGCTTTTATCCTCGCAGTCCTCCGGTCTCATACCGATAACAGCGCGCTCACCGATAACGGCATTCTCGGCGACGATCGCGTATTTAACGACTGCGCCTGCCTTGATAACCGCGCCCGGCATAATAACACTGTCTTGAATAACTGCGCCTTCTTCAACTCTTGCGCCGGAGAAGAGCACAGAATCGGTGACTTCGCCTGCGACAGCGCAGCCCTCGCTTATAAGCGAGTTTTTAACAACGGCAGTGTCCGAAATGAAGTGCGGCGGCAATGCTCTCGAGCGGGCATAGATACGCCAGTGCGGATCGTTTAGCTCAAGCGGCATCTTCGGGTTAAGAATGTCCATATTGGCTTCCCAAAGGCTGTCTATCGTGCCGACATCCTTCCAATAACCGTCGAAATTATAAGCAAACAACCGCTTTTCATCTCTGAGCATGGCAGGAATTATATCCTTGCCGAAGTCATTGTGAGATTTGGGATTTGCTTCATCTTCGGTCAGATAACGCTTCAAAGCGTCCCAGCTGAAGACATAAACGCCCATCGAAGCTTTGTTACTCTTGGGCTGAGGCGGCTTCTCCTCAAATTCGTAAATGCGATTGGTCTCATCAGTGTTCATAATGCCGAAGCGAGTTGCTTCTTCCATCGAAACCTCAAGCACCGCGATAGTACAGTCGGCGTTGTTTTTCGCATGATAATCCAGCATTTTCGAGTAGTCCATTTTGTAAATATGGTCGCCCGAAAGGATAAGCACATATTCAGGGTTATAGCGCTCGATGAAGTGGAGATTCTGATATATAGCGTTTGCAGTGCCGCGATACCAATCCGTACCTTCTATCTGCTGATACGGCGAAAGAATATGTACGCCGCCGTAAGCTCTGTCGAGATCCCACGGCTGACCCGAACCGATATAATCGTTCAGTTCAAGCGGCTGATACTGTGTCAGCACGCCGACCGTGTCAATTCCGGAGTTTATGCAGTTGGAAAGAGGGAAGTCGATAATGCGGTATTTACCGCCATAGGGAACGGCGGGCTTAGCGATATTCTTAGTCAGTGCTCCGAGTCTGCTTCCCTGTCCACCTGCAAGCAGCATAGCGACACACTCGGTTTTATAATTCATAATTGATCACCTTTCTTTAAAACAAAAGTCAATTTTGTTTATTATCCGTTTTTGTGGCTTTCGGTTTTGCGCTTGTTTTGTGCGGAGGAACATTTTTCAGATACAAAACCGAAAGCGGCGGCAACGACAGCGAAATGCTGTTGTCAAATCCGTGCATACCTTCTTTTTTGCTTCTGACTCTGCCCTTTGAACCTCTGCCTTTTCCGCCGAAACGAGCTTCGTCCGTGTTTAAAACGACTTCGTAGCTTCCGCGTTTGGGAACGCCTATTTTATAGTCATCCCTCTCAACAGGAACAAAGTTGCAAACCGCAATTATTTCAGCACCCTTTGCGTCTATTCTTCTGAAAGCGATAACGCTCTGAGAGCTGTCGTCATTGGAGATCCATGAGAATCCTTCCCAATCATAGTCTATCTCCCACATCGGGCGATTTGCAAGATAGAACTTATTGAGCGTTTTAACAAAGAACTGCATCTTCTTATGCTTTTCATAATCAAGCAGCATCCAGTCGAGCTGTTTTGCATAATTCCATTCGTCAAACTGAGCAAACTCCTGCCCCATGAATAACAGCTTTTTGCCGGGATGCGCCGTCATATAAGCATAGAACGCTCTCAGCGAATCAAATTTATCATCGTATTCGCCGGGCATCTTGTTTATAAGCGAGCACTTACCGTGCACGACCTCATCATGCGACATCGGAAGAATAAAGTTTTCCGAAAAAGCATAGAAGAAGCTGAATGTCAGACTATCGTGATTAAACTTTCTGAAAAGCGGATCGAGCGACATATATCTGAGCATATCGTTCATCCAACCCATGTTCCATTTGAAGTTGAATCCGAGACCGCCTATGTCCTCCGGCTTTGATACATTCGCCCATGAAGT
The DNA here is from genome assembly GCA_963633095.1 of bacterium. GTDB lineage: Bacteria > Bacillota > Clostridia > Oscillospirales > Acutalibacteraceae > RUG14109. The sequence continues at coordinate 2,622 of CAVGWP010000068.1, forward strand.
GGATTCCTCTGCGATCATCATAGCGTATGGAAACCTGCGGAAGATCTCTTTGTTGAGCGTACGGAGAAAACTGATAGCCTCAAGGTTTTCGTTTCCACCGTAGATATTCGAGAGCCATTCTCCGTTTTTGCGGCTGTAATCGAGATAAAGCATCGATGAAACAGCGTCAACTCTCAGACCGTCAACATGATACTTTTCAAACCAATATGCAGCGTTGGAGATGAGAAAATCGATAACCTCGGGCTTTCCGAAGTCGAACACCATCGTGCCCCATTCTTTCATCTCGCCCTTCCTTGCGTCCGAATATTCATAGCAAGGCGACCCGTCAAAATATCTTAGTCCGTATTCGTCGCGCGGGAAGTGAGCCGGAACCCAATCGAGAATAACACCTATCCCTTTGCGGTGAAAAATATCAACAAACTTCATAAAGTCTTTCGGAGTTCCGTATCTTGAAGTTGGTGCATAATAACCGGTCACCTGATATCCCCAAGATCCGTCAAACGGAAACTCCGCAACAGGCATAAGTTCAACATGAGTGTAGCCCATTGAGCTCACATAGTCTGCAAGCTGTTCGGCGACCGCAACATAGTTTAAAAATGTTCCGTCGTCATTCTTGCGCCATGAGCCGATATTGACTTCATAAATGTTTATCGGAGCGTTAAGAGCGTTTTTCTGATCTCTTGTTTTGCAATATGCGGAGTCTTTCCAGTTGTAGCCCTCAATATCGTATATTTTAGATGCGTTAGACGGCCTTGTCTCCGAATGAAATGCATACGGATCGGCTTTCAAAATCGTCTGACCGTTCTTTCCTGTCACCGCAAATTTATAAGCGTCATAGATCTCAGCTTTTGCAACGGTACATTCCCAAATGCCGGCATCGGTAATGCGTGTCATAACATCAGCCGATTTGTCCCAGTTGTTGAAATCACCCACAACGCTGACAGACACCGCCGAAGGCGCCCATGTGCGAAAGCAGACCGCTTTACCCGAACCTGTGCGGTGTGCGCCCATATAGTCGTATGAGCTGAAATTTGTGCCTTGGTGGAATAGATATTCAGCAAGCTCGTTGTTTTTGACTTGCTTTTGATTCTGAACCATAGCGCATGCCCCCTTTTCCCTATCCTTTACTATATTATAACAAGATAATTGCTAAATTTCAATAGACTTTTTATGAAATCTCAATTACGAGGTGGGGAAATTTTGATTAAATTTTTGTGCATATTTCACAAACTCACCTTTCTTTTTCTAATTTTATAATTATGATGGTAACATCATCCTCATGCCCGTCGTTCCTGTCTGCAACAACATTCTGCAAAACAGTCTCGGCTATTTGCTGTGCGCTCATGTCGCACATCTTCCGTACTGTGACTTCGATCCTTTCATCGTCGTCGTACGCTGCGCCGTCAGATATCATGATTACTATATCGCCCTCTGATAAATCAGCTTCGCTTTTTTCAAAATCGACATTGCGCAGTATCCCCGCAGGCAGATTTTTGCAGCTCGCCTTGCAGGATTTTGCACCGTGAATGATCGTTGTATCGCAGGCACCTGCCTTGTAAAATTCAGCTTTCCCCGTGTAAAGATCAATGCAGGTTATATCTATAGTTGCAAGCGATTCATCGCTCGATTTGAAAAGCATGGCGGAATTGACAAGCTTCAGCGCGCAATCAAATCCGAATCCCGCAAGCAACAGTTTGCTCATAAGTCCGGAAACCATCGTCGAGTCAACGCAGGCGCGTCCGCCGCAGCCCATGCCGTCCGATAAGAGAGTAATATATTTTCCTTTCCCGTCTGCAAAATGCGAATATGTGTCGCCGCACAATTTCTCGTTTTTATATGTGTGCTGACACACACCAAAATCAAGCTTGTAAGTCGGCTTTTCGCAGAAAGAGATCATTGTCGAACAGCCGTTATCCGTAACGACAGGCAGATCATACTCTCTCGAACAGGCGGCTCCGACTCTTTTGAGCAATTCAGATTTATTGACCGTTCTGACCTCGCTTTTACGCAGGCTTATATCGACAGACATTCTGCCGAAACTGTCGAGCCTGCACGCCACATCCGACGGCGAAAGCCCCATCCGTCTGAGCATAGCGTCCGTCTTTTGCGCGCGAATAACATCGTATTGCTCGTAGCTGTCAAATTCAACAGAGAGATCTTTTAAGGTCAAGGCAAGCGAATCCATCTGATCCGAAACAGCGCTTCTTATCTCTTCAAGCCGCCTCTCGGCGTCAAGTCTGCCGAGATAAACCGCATAATTATCGCAAACGCATTTTGCAACTTTTTCGGGCTCGGGACATCTCGTTGCCCATTTTTTCGGCAGTTTATCCGAAGTCGGAATACACCCGGCGCGATATTCCGAGCAGATTTCTTTGAATGCGTTGTATGTAGAGATCTTAGTTTTAACAAAGCAGTGCTTTTCAAGCGAACAGTATTTGCACTGCTCTTTATGAGTCTTTTCAAAAACACTTGATAAAACAGGCATATTTATCTTAGAGAGCTTATCGGCGGCGGTTTGAACCGTGCCCGAAACCTCTTTCAGTGCGCCTGCCGCAAACGACATTCGGCTCACCATGTTTCGCCTCAGTGCGTCTGTCCTTGCAAGCGTCGGTCTCGGCGACAGCACCGAGGAAAGCACCTTGCCGAATTTCTTCGGCGTTATGATAAACAGCACCGCCGCGATTACCGATTCGATCAGAATTGCGGCAGCACTGCCTTTTACCACGCTCATCGAAAGTATGCACGAGGTGAATAAAGCGGTAATGCAGGCAGGCTTTGATCGACCGCCGCAGACAGCACCGGCAATGCCGCAGGCGGCGAGCAAAACAGCCCGTTCGGGTCGTCCGCCGAGAACGCACAGCACCGCAGAAAGCACAAACGAGCAGATAGCGGCAGCTGCCTCCTCACCGAAATAGGAACAGTAGAGTATAAGCAAAAGCGCGAATATCTCGGCAGATCCGATACCTTTTATATCCACATTAACACAGCACAAAACAACAGCACAAAAAGTGAAAACACTGATCATATCCTTTGTGCCGAGAAAACGCATATTTTTGTTTTTAGAGTATAGCTCGGTTGTGTCGCTTATAAAATAAGCAAATCCAAGAGACAGTACTATCTCTGCAAAATAGAAAAGCAGTTTTTGAGTGTCCGCTCCGGATGACATTATCGAAAACAATGCTCCTGCACCTGTCC
>CAVGWP010000069.1:0-5760 GCA_963633095.1 bacterium
CCTCCTGATTGACAAAGTTGCCCCATCTGCCGATTCCCTGTCCGATGAGAAAGCCTAAGGATGCAAGATCGAGCGTTGAAAGAATATTTACTTTCCAAATCTTGCAGCAAATAATTCCGACAACAACCGCTCCGATAACGCCGCCGTAGATCGCAAGACCGCCTTGATGAATGTTAAAAAACTGTGAGAAAGATGTATCCGGATTAAATACAACATAGTAAAGTCTTGCACATATTATCGCAAGCGGTGCTGTTACCAAAACGCAGTTTAAAAGCTTATCCGAATCAACTCCGAATTTACCCGCCCGTCTGAAACAATAGATTATCGCAAGAATAAATCCGAGCGCAATAATTATTCCATACCAATACACTTTCCAATTTATAACCGGTATTGTGAAGGCGACAGGGTCGATATTAACTTGTATACCGAAAATCTGAATTGTGTTTTCTGACATTACATATCACCTCGTTTATGCCGGCTCGATTATCGATAACGAACAATTATCAGTGTTGAAATACTTTTCAAATGCCGCTTGCACATCTTCAAATGTTATTTGTTCATAAGCTCTTGCGGTATCAAAAATATCGTATTCATTGACAGCCGCGTCTACCATGTACATCGAAGTACCTTCAACATCGTCGAACACTCTTACCAATGATCCGTAGCCATGCTTTTTATTCCGTTCAAAATCGCTTTTATCAAGCCCGTTTTGATGCAGATAATCGACTCTTTGCTTGATTTTTTCAAAGAATTTATCGGGATCGTCGGTTTCGGCAGACACGATCGTTGCCAAATGATCAAACCCTTGGAACATTTCCGAATCATATTTCGATCCGACAATTCCCTCTTCGATAAGGCTGTTTGCAAATTCGGAATTGGAATCGAAAATCATACCGCGGACTGTGTCGTAAATAACCGCGTCTTTAGCACTGAGCAAGGGTGTTTCGCATTTTTCTTTAAAACCGATGCTGACAAGCGGTTTTGCAATCGGCATTTTTCGCTTTGTTATACGCTTTGCAACCTCATAAGGCTCACTTTCGCGGCATTTATCCACCGAAACCGGTTTTTTATCTTTCAAAAGCTTATCGCACATATCAAAGATATGCTCCGCTTCAACATTGCCGCAAACGCAGATAAACATATTAGCCGGATTGTAGAAGACATCGTAGCAATAATACAAAAGCTCGGGAGTGATCTCTGAGATAGATCGCTTTGTGCCGCAAATATTGATCTTCACAGGATGGTTATGATACATAGCTGTGAGCAGATCAAACATCAATATCCAAGACGGAGAATCGTCATACATACTGATTTCCTGACCGATAATTCCCTGCTCTTTATCAACCGTTTCCTTTGTGAAATACGGACTCTGAACAAAATCAAGCAGGATTTCAAAGCATTCGTCGAACTTATCTGTGCAGGAAAAATAATAGCAAGTACGGTCAAATGAGGTATAGGCATTGTCCGAAGCACCAAGCTTGCTGAACTTTTCAAAAACATCGCAGTCTTCATTTTCAAAAAGCTTATGTTCAAGGAAATGCGCAATACCCTCAGGCACGGTTGTATACTCTTTATCGGTCGATTTTTTAAACATTGTATCGGTCGATCCGTAACGAGTTCCGTAAATTGCAAACGAAGTATTGAATTCAGGCTTTTCGCAGACATAAATTTTTATTCCGCTTTTATGCTCATAAATCTTACAGCTTTCTTTCAATCTATCGATTTTATCAAGAGTTTTCATTATTCCGCCTCCTTTTGGCCTTCAAGAAGGTAAACTGTGTCAAGTTCGATCGTTTTAGCCGCATTTACAATATCATCGATCGTGATCTGATCTAATATCTTGTAATGCTCTTCAATACTGTTGTACTTTTCATCGTTAAATGTGTTGGATTTAAGCCATGATGAAAGCATAATAACAGAATCAAAAACAGCTTTCAGATCGTTTTTTCGCATTAAAACTGCGGCTTCAAATTCATCATTGGTGATCTTGCCGTTTTTCATCAGTCGGAGCTGATCCAAAATCGCATTTTTAGCCTTTTCCGATGCACCTATATCAACGCCGCAATCGACCATAATTATATTTTTAGATTTATAAAAGCTCGGAGCGCAATAATAGCAAAGGCTGAGCTGTTCTCTGACATATCTGAAGCATTTTGAGAATGTTCCGCCGGAAAAGATAAGCAATGTGAGAAGCATTTTTGTGCTCGACTGCACATCATTTCCACAGTCGGCTCTAAATCCGAGAAACAGCTTTGACTGATTTAGCGTTTCATACTCGCAAACGCTCTTCACTTCACCGCTTGAAATGTGCTTTTGGGTGAAGTCCTGCTTTGTTCCTGTTCGATCTATCGCTTGAAAACGCTTTGAAATGAGCTCGAAAATCTCACTCGGATATTCATTTCCGACATAATTCACTCTCACAAACGAATCCTTGAGTATAGATTGCCAAGCGGTTGTAACATCGTCCGCCGTGAGGCTCAACATACGCTCGACAGTGCCGAATTTCGGCAGTCCGAACGGCTCGTTTTCGCACATTATTTCAAGCGTTCTTTTTCTCGCAAAATTGCGTTTTTCGTTAAATTCGCCGTTGATAACATCGATCATTACGCGCTTATCTCTCTCAATGTCGGCGTTTTTAAACTTGCCGTTATCTGTAAGCGACGGTTCAAACAGCACGGAGATAAGCATTTTTGCAGCGTCTGCGCCGATTTTATCGCCGTTTAGCGCATATTCATCATTGATAAATTCGATTGAAAAACCCAGTCTGATCATATCTCCCGCTTTTTCGGCAGAAGTATTAAGAGCGGCACCATAAAGCTCACTGAGTCTGCGCTTTAAGCTTGCCATCGTCGGATACTCTGCACAAACATTGCTCATTATTTCTCCCGCGAGAATATAATCTGCGGTTTTTTCGCTGTTCGGCAGATAAAAGTTTATCGCTAAAATTGAGGATTTGAACTTATCCGATCTTATAAATCCGCCCTCAACACCGTTTGCAAGCGAAACGATCTTATACTGATCCATTTGAAATCTCCATTCTAAAAATATTTAAAAACGCGCAAAACATTCAGACGAATTTTCATTCGCCTGAATGTAAAAATTTAATCATAAAGCGCCGGAGAATCAACTTTTTCGCCCGCGGCAAATTTTTCGAAATACGATACAAGCCGTTCAACAGCAGTATAGTTTATAAGCTGGTCTCCGATGTCGTTAAGATACATACGATAATATCTATCATCGTATTTGATGAATTTAACCGTCTGCGTCGATTTATCATTCATAGTAAGCGTTATTTTGAGATAGGGCGACTGCGTAAGCTTGCCGCTGTCTTCTCCGTATGACGAGGGTGAAACGGACGCAAGCGCCATATAAACATTCTGGAAGCTCTCTGTGTCAAGCTCCTCGCCGTCCATAGATCTGACAACAGTCTGCTCTTTCTCATTTCCGTCATCATCCTTGACTTTTTCAAGACCGATATCATAAGCTGCGCTTTTCCCGTTATATTCAACAGTGAATGTATCAACTTCCTTTATCGAAACCGAAAAAAGAATTGTCGAACGAAGATCATCGATTTTATCAATAATAAATGATACATTGTCTGTATTGCAGGAATAGATAACATTTCCGTTATTCACTCTGCAGGCATAGACGCCGTCATCTATAACGCCTTTCTTTGAAAGCTCGATTTTAAATGTAGATGATCCGAGCTTATAAGTGAAAACATACTGCGGATTATCCAGTCCGTATTTTTTTAAATCGGTCGAATCGGTTATCAATTCGTAGCCGTTTGCCGCAGTGAATCCAGATGAAAGCGGAGTCAGCAATGTTTCGATCTTGCTCATATCGGCATAAAAGCTCTTAGGCGAAGTTACAACAAACGATGAAACATCGCTTTTGCTGTTTTTGCAGCTGATCTTAATAGGCGATGAAAAGTTCGTGCCGGAAAGCTCAATGCTGTCAAAAGCGACCAATGTTCCGCTTGCAAAATAATCGCTGTAGTTATCTTCGCTGAGTGCTGTGATAAGATTTGTATCAACAAGCTCCGACGGCTTAAAGTTAAGCTTATCATAAACATCGCCGGAGATAAGATATATATTGTCATCGCCGCTGACCCGGCAATAACGCTGATCGCCCATTCCGGAAGCTTTACCGACAGTCAGAGTAACATCTCCGACAACAGCTGTCAAAACAGGCTTATCCAGTCCGAGCTGAGCGTCTGTCCATTCGCCGGAAAGCTTAGAATCTGCATTCATCGGAACAAGCGTATCTGCGACATCTGTGACCTCATCGGTGCTCATCGGATATTTATCGAAACCGACAAGCTTATATTTTTCCTGTGTGGTCGGAGCGGCGGTAGTTGTATCGCCGCTTGTTGTCGTTTCTGTGACGGTTTCGGTGTATTTTTTCAGTGTGAAATCGCCGTTTTCATTTTTAATTTTGATTTCATCGGAGTTGACTTTATCGCTGATGATCTCAATAGCTTCCGACGAAGCGGACGACGAATTGTCCTCGCTTTCGGGAACTTCCCAAAAAAGCAATGTGCAGGTTATCGCAGCGGCAATTACAACACAAACTCCCGAAAGCAAAGCGATAATCTTGCCGTAACCGCCTGTGCGTTTTTTCGGCTTTTCATCTTTAGAGTCCTTAGAATCGTCCTCCGAAAATATCGTCGAATTTTCAACAATATGCGGTTGTTCGTCTTCAAATGAAACAGGCTTTTTCTGCTCGTCCATTATCTGTGTTTCCTCCTGACATATACAACAATACCGACTGCGATAATCAAAGCAGGCACTGCCCAAAAGACTATTTTAACAACATTGGTCTGTGCTTCGGTAACTGTGAGCGAATTGGTGGAGATCTCTTTATCATCGAAAACATAAGAGTTATCACCCTTGTTTACCATGCTGTTTGTTACATTAACAAGCACATTATTGGTCTTGACAAACGAATAATACGATGAGAAGGCAACGCAGTCGATACCCGAAACAGCGCAAACATTTGAGCGGATCTCCTCGCCGTCGTTATCCTTGTCGCCTGTTGCGTAAGTCGAAAGGATCATTGAAGAATAAGATCTTTTAACTGCGTCCGAAGCAGGCTGCCAATCGTCCGCTGCGCCGTTAGGCATTACAGTTGTACCGTCGGATGTTTTAATGATCTCGGCGGTGTGATACTTACCGTTTTCATCAAACGAAGTGTACATCGGCCGCTGAGAGCTTCCGACAAATTGCGATTCGGAGTATTCGCCCGCAACCGTCGAGACTGTATCGTTGTCGGCAAGCTTGAGCATCATAGCTGTCGCTGCCTTCCCGTCCTCGGAAGAAAGCGCATAATCACTGTCGGTTTCAGTAACGGTGCCGTATTCAAATTTGATTCCCCAATCGAGCAAAAGTGCATCGAGATTAGGCGTTGAAAGCTGACTGCTCGAGGCAAAATATAGCATATTTTTGCCGTGTTTTCCGTCGTTTTCAAGGAATGTATCGATCTTCTTTATTTCATCATTGGTGAGATCGACTGTCGGTGAAGCTAGCACAAGGACATCTGTCTCCTCAGGAATATCCGAGGTGAGCAGATCGCTTATTGTTTTAACAGTGTAGTTGTTTTTCTCGAAGAGAGTTTCAAGATCGCTTGTATCCGATGAATTGTAGCCTGTTATCATTGTTACAACATCTTCGGAATCAGCCGCAACATAGTCAAGCGCGGAAGTGACTGCCGCCTCAACATTTGAACCTGTTATAACTGAGCTCTGGCTGTAATACGATG
>CAVGWP010000070.1:0-5755 GCA_963633095.1 bacterium
TCCGCCTAAAATAAAATTTTTTGCGACTTTTTGCAATTTACCTCTTGACTTTTCAGGTTAATTGTTTCATGGTAAAACCATACTTTTCACATATTTTTCGTTTAGTTATTCCTTGACTGCTTAATTCTATTATTTCGTCTTCATATTGACTTATATGTCGGTAACTTCTTGGCATAAAAAATCCTCCTATGGTTGTTTCTTTGATTCTACCATAGGAGGCCTCTTTTTTCTATTGTCCATTTTTTACGGACTTGTTCAGACTGCTCTGAGCTTTTTATTATTTGATATTTGCAACAATTTTATTTATGCAGGTTATGACCTTTGAAGCGTTGACGCTTTCGGGACTTGCAAATTCAAGAAGCACCGACTTCGATCCGAGGTTATGTGCTACCCAACCGATGATATAGCCTTTTTCATAGCCGTAATCGCCATACTGATTATAATTCAGCCCGAGTGCGTTCACAAATATGCTTCCGACCTCTTTATTTCCGAGCACAGTGTCGAGCCAGCCGTGTCCGTTGACATAAACCGTAGGCTTATATTTCTTCAGCATATCACGAAGGTAAACACTTTCCTGTGCGCCGAATGTGAGAAAATCTCGGTTCATATCGACATGGTTTGCCGTACATCTGCCGAATGCAGTCGAGCAGGCGCGTTTATCGTTCACGCCGGCATAAGTGCCGTCGGGATTAGCGCACGGAATAAGCACAAGCCGATAATTCTTAAGCTCGGAGCAGTCCGCTTTATAATGCTCTGCAATTTTCAAAGCGCAGTTTACAAGCACCTGACCGTCACGATAATAGTCGTCCTCAAAGCCGTGAACCGCAAAGTCCATAAACAAAGTCTTTGTGGCTTTCGGGGTATCATTGAAAATGTAGGCATACAATTCCCTGCCCTGATACGATTTGCCGTAAATCTCCTTTCGAAATGCATTCTGCCACTGCGCGTACATTGTGACAATGTCGCCTGCGACGCGGCTGCTTCTTGCGACATTGCTGCCGTCCGCGTACGGGTAAAGCATATATCCGCTCGGCTGAGTGCCTTTTTCAAACCAGCCATCGCCGCCGTTGCTGCTATAATAATACCACTTATTATCCGACTTACGGTTTGCATACCAGCACAAAAGCATCTTATAGTCCTTTTGGAATTTATTTTTTGTAAGAGCGGTTGTCTCGCCGTAATAGACCTTGATATTCGACATGCTTCCACTGCCGCCGTTAGCGTCATACTGCACTATATAATACTGCTTCCACTCGGCATGAAGCGTTACAATGTCGCCTGCGACGCGGCTGCTTCTTGCGACATTGCTACCGTCTGCATACGGATAAAGCATATACCCACTCGGCTGAGTGTCCTTTTCAAACCAGCCTTCGCCGCCGTCTTCACTGTAATAATACCACTTATTATCCGACTTACGGCTTGCATACCAACAAACAAAATCAAAGCCTGAACGGGTGTACTGCGACTTTCTGAGCGGTGTTCCCACACCGTAGTAAACCTTGGTATTATCCATACTTCCGCTGCCGCCGTTCGAATCATACTGCACTATGTAATACTGCTTCCAAACCGCTTTCATTGTGACATAAGGGGTTGTATCTCCACTTAAATCAACAGTGCTTTCATCCGAAAACAGTTTCTTTTCATATCCGCTCGGCTGACTGCCGTCTGAATACCAGCCTGTTTTATCGCCGTTTTCAAAAAGATATTTATCATCGGCGGACAAAACATTCCAACCTGCGAAATCAAAACCGTCCTTTTTATAAATGTTTTTCGGGAGCTTTTGCTGATAATCCGGCGCAACTTCAATCGTATACATTTCGCCTTCGCCGTCAGACGAATCAAACAAAATGGTTTTCATGCGTGTCCTCTCAGCTTTGAAAACAAGTGTTTCTCCGTTTTCAACTGCGATCGAAACACGCTCGAGCCGACCAAAGCATTTAACATGATAGCCATCATCAATAGCAGCACTGTCAAACCACTGTGTTTCGCCTGCATCGTTTTCGCAGAAAGCAAAGCCGTCGGACAGTCTCGAAAGCGTCCAGTAATAGTTATCGCCGTAGCCGTCGCTGTATTCATAGTCTGCAGTGTAGAAGCTCTGCCCGCACAACAATGTTGCGCTTAGATCCTCATCGTACGCTTCATAGGGGATATATTTGACTGTGAAGCTTTCATCCAAGCTCCCCGTGCCGCTTGAAATCAGCTCTACGATTGCTCTGATGTCGCTGAGGTTCAACATACCGTCTTTATTGACATCATATTTCATCATTTCATCATTGACAACGCCTGACGAAATTGCCGAGATAGCCGTTCTGACATCGGAAAGAGTCAGCTTTGCGCTGTCGCTTGCGAAGGCAGTCAAAGAAAACGCAGCAACGATCAAAGCTGACATGACAAAACATCCGATAATTTTCTTCAATTTAATTCACTCTCTTTCCTCCGTTATACACTCATTTTATCAAATCAAGTGAGCGTTTTCAACCGTCTTATCGATGTTTTCGACATTAATAATTTCGCCGAGGTAAAGCGAATAGATTAAACCGACTGCTTTACTCTTTTTAAATATCTTTGAAAAAGCTTTTTTGTAGACTCGGATCTGCGGTTCATATTTTCTAATAAGCTCATCTGAATTTACAGCTCTGTCGGTCTTATAATCGATGATATACAATGCGTCGTCTTTCAATATGATAAGATCCGCGGCACCCTGAACAACGATCTCCTCGACATCGCTCAGCCCGACTGTATCCGGATAAATCTCTGTCGCTTTAAACTTTGTTATAAATCGCTGTTCGCGATATATCTTATCTGCAGAGCTTATCACATTGTTATAGAGGTCGGACTTAAAGAATGGCTCTATGCTTTCGGGAGAGATAGCCTTAGCTTGCTCGGCTGTCAGAACACCGATGTCACAAAGTCTTGCTATCTCATCCTGAACTCCGAATGCCGCCTTCATAAAATCACAGCATTCCATAAACTTATGGCAGACTGTGCCTCGCTGCGCCGCAGTCATTTTGCCGTTTTTCTTGAATATAGGCTTTGCGCGAAGCAAGAAACGCTTTTGATCATCGCTGTGGGAAAGTCCAGACGCTGTCAGTTTTGCGCTGATCGTGTTTACTTCATTATAAGGGTAGCTATAAGATAAAATATCGGATATTTCCTTTACCCTGTTCTCATCGGCGACATCTATGTCGGATTGCGATTTGCAAGCCGGCTCGGAAACATCTGCCGAAACAACGCAGGTGTGCGCTTTACTGCCGGATGCAGCGATAAACAAGAACTGCGAAAATGAATCGGAATGGGATATTTCATAGATCTCATCTTTGTCCGCATTATCGTTCTCGGGCAGCTTATCCACCGAGCTTATCATAATAAGTCTCTGAGCCGCCCTTGTCATCGCGACATAAAGCACGCACAGCTCCTCCGAGATCTGCGAACGCCTTTTCGATAGCTTTATCGCTTGCTGAGCGACGGTTTTATATCTTATGCGTCTTTTCGGGTCGCACACATTCATGCCGAATCCGAGCTTTGAATCTATCTGAAGTCCGCTTGTCTGATCGGATCTGTTCATTTTCTGCGACAGTCCCGCAAGAATACACACCGGATATTGTAGCCCCTTTGATGAATGCATTGTTATTATCTTGACAGCGTTTACCGATGACTGCTTGGTTTTAACGCCGAATGCGCGGTCGTTTTCAGAAGCGCGGCGCACATAACGCAGAAAACGGATAAGATCGGAATCTGGACCGTTGTCAAAATTATCGGCAATATTTACAAACGCAAGGACATTGGACACCGCCTGATCCTTTGAACGAAATGTTGAAACAAGGTCTAAATATCCGCTGTCCTCACAGAAGCGTCTGAGAAGATCACCGATATTCATGCATCTCGCAAGATCACGATAGCGCGCTATATCCCTGCAAAAATCCGAGCATTTTTTATCCTTATCCGCCATAGCACTTGCCGACGAATAAAGCGATGAATAACCGCTGTCAGTCCGAAGCTTTGTTGTTTCATCGGCAGTGAAGCCATAAAGCGGACTCATCATCACAGCCGCTGTCGGCACATCGCGGTATGGGTTATTGATACATTCGAGCAACGACAAAAGCAAAGTGACTTCGCGGAAATTGAGAAGATTTCCGCCGAGTGTGCAACTGCTCGGAATGCCCGCTTTTGTAAGTGCGGTGCTTATCTCGCTTGCGTAATTGCCGTTTCTCAAAAGCACCGCAATATCGCCGAAGCGGGCTTTTCTGAGAGTATCGCCGTCCGGTATAAAGGCAGGAGCTTCAAGCTGACTCAGCACCTGTCTCACTATCTCATTGGCTTCCGCTTTCGGCTTGTCATACGAATCTATATCCGAGCAATCAAGCAGCTCATAAACAACGCGATCACGAACACCGCTTTCAAAACTGCCGAGCGGAACAAGAGCGTCCTCCGCGCCGTAGTCCATTCCGCAGGTGTCCTTTGTCATGAGTACGCTGAAAACGGAGTTTACAAAATCGCATATTTCCGGAGCACTTCGGAAGTTGCCCGACATTATGACTTTGCCGTTTTTCTTATTCGGCTCATAAAGTGGAAGCTCACGGCGGTTTTTAAGAAAGATATCAGGATTTGCGTTTCTGAAACGGTATATACTTTGTTTGACATCGCCGACCATAAACATTTTCCTGCCGTTATCCGATAAAAGCTCAAAAATTGTGTTTTGAAGGTCGTTTACATCCTGGTATTCATCAACCATAACTTCGGTGTAAAATTTCGATAGCTCTTTTGCGGTGACGCTCGGGCGGCGTGTACCGTCTGCCTCGTCCACCAAAAGCTTCAGTGCCATATACTCAGCATCGATAAATTCGATGCAATTTTTCTGCATTTTAAGCGATGAATACTCTTTTGAAAACATATCGACAGCTTCGACAAGCTTTGATATAACGGGCGACAGCTTGCGGCAATCGTCGGATATATCAGCTGTACTCATTTGCATATCCGATGAGATCGAGCCGATCATTTTTTTGATCTTTGCGACCGACTTTTTGATCTGCTCGGCTTCAAACTGAAAATCGCCTTTATATGCTGAGAGTCTGCCGCAGGAAAAATCGGTTGCACAATTCAAGACACCGTCCCAATCACGATTATCGCACTTAACAGATAATGAACCGATAGCTGCGCTCAGTTCTTCGACAACGCCACCGTACTTCTCGCTCAAAAGCGGATCGACGGTGAGCATACGCTTTGACTCATTTATAAGCGATATTGCATGGCTGATACGCTCGCTTATATCTTTCATGATCATACTGAGCCACAAAGAGCTGTCTTTATCAAAATCGGCATACATCTTTTTAAGATTTTGCAAAAACTCATTCGGAAAAGGATGGTTGCACGACTCTTCATAGACGGTCATTATAGCGTTTTTCAGGTTCTTTTCGGCGTTTTCCTCTCCGAGCACCTCGCACAAAGCGTCAAGAGCACCGCCGCCTTCATCGAATAAAGCTGAAATTGTTTTGCTGAGCGCTTCGTTTTTCAACGCGGCAAGCAGGCTCATATCCGCTATCTTGAAATCGGGAGCAATGTCGAGCTGATGAAAATTCTCACGGACAAGCGAGATACAAAAGCTATCGATAGTGCAGATCTTTGCAATGCTCAGAAGATACTGCTGGTGCCTATACAGATCGGGGTTAAGGTTTTCAGAAAAATAATCGCGTAGCATGGATGAAATTCTGGCTTTCATCTCTGCTGCCGCCGCATTTGTGAAGGTTACGATCAGCAA
>CAVGWP010000071.1:0-694 GCA_963633095.1 bacterium
GTCATGTTGAAACCGAGCATAAGGACAAGGATATCGATAACCTTAAAAAGAAGGTTGACGAAGGCACGGAGTTTCTCACAACACAGATGTTTTTTGATAACAGCGTGCTTTACAACTTCCTCTATCGTATCCGTGAGAAGGGTATAACCGTGCCTGTTATTGCAGGTATCATGCCTGTTACAAACGGCAGACAGATAAAGCGTATCACCGACATCTCAGGCACATATCTTCCTGCTCGTTTTAAAGCTATTGTCGATCGCTTTGGCGACGATCCTAAAGCAATGGCACAGTCTGGCGTTGCGTATGCAACAGAGCAGATAATCGATCTTATTGCCAACGGAGTAACGCATATTCATATTTACTCGATGAACAAGCCTGAGATAGCGCGTCAGATCGAGCGCAATCTTTCGGATATAATAAAGAGATGAAAAAAGAAATAAAGCGGTATCTCGGTTGCAGTAAAGCGCAGGACGAGCGGCTTGATAATATGATCGATAAGGCGAAAGACCTTATCGAAAAAACAGCAAAACCTAAGTATACCTATAAGGTTTTCGATATTAAAACCGATGAAAACGGCGTTTATATTGCAGATAGATATTTTAAAAGCCGCGATCTTGTAACAAATCTTCACAGATATAAAAAGGCGGCTATGGTCGCGATAACGCTCGGCATCGAGGTTGACAGACTTATCGAA
>CAVGWP010000071.1:704-4650 GCA_963633095.1 bacterium
CACCGCGCTCACCGATATTGCGCTCGCATCTGTTTTGCAGGCGACTGCGGCGGCGTATATTGAAGAGCGAATCGACAAACTCGAGCTTGAGATCGTTGCTGCAACCGACGGTGCAACTGCGGTCGCGCCTCGGTTCAGCGCAGGCTACGGCGATCTCAGTATTTCATATCAGCGTGATTTTGCGAGTGTGCTCGATACCTTTCGCATAGGTCTCACAGTATCAAAAACTATGCAGCTTATCCCCACCAAATCCGTTACAGCCTTTATCGGCATTAAGGAGGACTGAAATGAGCATATCGGAGTGTTTGAATAAAAGACGCCTTTTTTGCGACGGTGCAATGGGCAGTATTCTGCAGGCAAACGGTCTGTTCCCCGGTGAACAGCCTGAGAGATGGAATATAAGCCACAGCGATATTATAAAAAGCGTTCATAAATCGTATCTTGATTGCGGTTGCGACATCATAACCGCCAACACATTCGGCGCAAACATTTTGAAGTATCCTGATGAAAATGAGCTTTCATCGGTTATTTGTGCTGCTGTCGAAAATGCAAAAGACGCTGTGAAAGAATCGGCTAAGACTGCGTTTGTCGCACTGGATATCGGCCCGACAGGCAGACTTTTAAAGCCGATGGGCGACCTTGATTTTGAAGAAGCGGTGAATATATTCAAAAAGTCGGTTGAGATCGGCGTGAATGCCGGCGCGGATCTTATTTTGATCGAAACAATGTCCGACACCTATGAGACCAAGGCGGCTGTGCTTGCCGCAAAGGAAAGCTGTGATCTGCCCGTATTTGTCACCGCAACATTCGACGAAAACGGCAAAATGCTCACAGGTGCTCAGCCGCAGGCATTGTGTGCTATGCTTGAAGGCTTGCGGGTCGATGCTATCGGCATAAACTGCGGTCTCGGCCCGGATATGCTGTATGATACGCTTAAAGCCATGACCGAGGTTTCAAGCCTGCCGATAATATTCAACCCGAATGCGGGACTGCCAGAAACACGCAACGGAAAAACAGTATATAATGTATCTCCCGATGAATTTGCGCAGATGATGGCTGAAACCGCCGCGCTGCCGATAGCCGTTATGGGTGGCTGCTGCGGCACAACTCCGGAACACATCGGCAAGATGATCAGCGCTGTAAGCTCTGTTGAATTTACACCGATCGAGCCTAAAAACATAACAGTTGTAAGCTCATATTCAAAGGCTGTTGTTATCGGGGAGAAACCGCTGATAATCGGCGAGCGTATCAATCCGACAGGTAAATCAAAATTCAAGCAAGCACTCAGAGACGGCAATATCGAATATATCCTCACCGAGGGGCTCGAACAGCAAAAGTGCGGTGCGCATATCCTCGATGTCAATGTAGGTCTGCCTGAGATCGACGAGCCTCAAATGCTGTGTGACGCAGTCTATCAGCTGCAGTCTATCATCGATCTTCCGCTTCAGCTCGACACATCGGACTTCACCGCAATGGAAAAAGCAATGCGGCTTTATAACGGCAAACCGATGATAAACTCTGTCAACGGTAAAAAAGAAAGTATGGACGGTGTTTTGCCGCTCATTAAAAAATACGGCGGCGTTGTCGTTGCGCTCACACTCGATGAAAAGGGAATACCGGATGATCCGAAGGATCGTGTTGAAATTGCCGAAAGGATAATCAAAGAGGCTGAGAAATACGGCATTGATCGTAAGGATATTGTCGCAGACACTCTTACAATGACAGTCGCCACAGACCCTCTCGCGGCTGAAAAAACATTGCAAGCTCTGTCCGGGCTCAATGATCGCGGTATCAGCACAGTGCTCGGCGTTTCCAATGTTTCGTTCGGATTGCCGTCGAGAGAAACGCTCAATTCCACTTTTTTCACCCTTGCACTTCAAAAGGGCTTAAAGTGCGGCATTATCAATCCTAAGTCCGCCGCTATGACAGACGCTTACAAAGCCTATTGCGCGCTGACAGATAATGATAAAGCCTTTGCGGATTACATTGCTTCGTTCGGCGACCGAACGACGGCAAAACCCGTGCCGCCGTCATCCGAGATGACGCTTTATTCAGCCATAATCGACGGACTTTCCGAGTCGGCAGCTTCAGCTGTAAAGCGCGAGCTTGAATCGAGAAAGCCGCTCGAAATAATCGACAGCGACCTTATTCCTGCACTCGACAAAGCAGGTGCCGACTATGAAAAAGGCGCGATATTCCTGCCTCAGCTTCTCATGTGCGCGTCTGCTGCAAAGGCGGCATTCGATGTTATCAAAAGCACAATGAAAACGCAGGACGAAAGCGAGAAAAAAGGCAAAGTCGTTATTGCGACGGTAAAGGGCGATGTCCATGATATCGGAAAGAATATCGTTAAAGTCCTGCTTGAGAACTATAATTTCGATGTTATCGATCTCGGTAAGGATGTCCCGCCCGAAAAGGTGGTCGAAGCTGCGCGCCGGAGCGGTGCTAAGCTTGTCGGACTCAGCGCGCTGATGACGACGACTGTGACTTATATGGAGCAAACGATCAGGCTTCTGAAAAAAGAATTGCCGAATGTCAAAACCGCTGTCGGCGGTGCTGTTCTCACACAGGAGTATGCAGACCAGATCGGCGCTGATAAGTACTGCAAGGAAGCAATGGCGACCGTTCGCTATGCTCTCAGCGTCTACGGTTGCGAATAAGGGAGAAGCTATGGCAAAAATTCTCGGCTATAATATCGATAAAAACAAGTTAAGCGCTATCGGCGCTGTTGCAGGCGCACTCGGCATTGAGACCGTAGGTGTTGACAGATCGCGTTTCTGTGAGCCTATCGGCGCAGTGGCTGATGGGAAGACAGGTGTCGTGCATACCGATAATAGCGGCTTTGATCATGAAATGCTTGTGTTTTGCGACCTTTCCGAGCAGCAGCTCGATATGTTTTTGCAGAACTATCGTGCGCTCGGGCTTCCGCCGATCCCGCTTAAAGCGGTGCTCACAGAGTATAATAAATATTGGAGTGCCGAAAAGCTTTTCGACGAGCTCGTCAGAGAACATCTTTTTATGCAAGGCAATCAAAAGCAATAGTGACAAATTATCACTGCTGTTTTATACAATTTAAGCAAGAAAAATTCCAAAAATGTTCAAGAAAAACTTGACAACCAACAAATTCTATGGTATTATAAGCCAAGAGACAGGCTAATGTTGTAAAATCAGTTTTCCTGTCGTTTAATTTGCCGGTAATGGGGTTTTTCTTTCTTGCCCCATTCCACCTCTCCAACCGGAGGATCACATCCCCTCCGGTTGGTACCTTTGTGAAAATTAAGAGCGGTGATACAAAGTGTATCACCGCTCCTTTGCGCTGTATAGTGTTATTTCGTGTGGGTGTCGTGTATCTCAAGCTTATCAGCAAGCTGACACAACAGGCTTGAGTCGGCTTTGTCGATCTCGCCTGCATCGCACAGTCTTGCAAGCTCGGGATCGATCGGAAGCTTTTCAACAGTTGTAATACCGTGCTTTTCAGCAATCTCGTCAATATTGCTCTTGCCGAAGATTTCATGGCGTTTTCCGCAATCAGGGCACTCAAAATAAGACATATTCTCAACCACACCGAGCACGGGGACATTCATAAGCGTTGCCATTTTAACAGCCTTTTCAACTATCATTGAAACAAGCTCCTGCGGTGAGGTAACGATAACAATACCGTCAAGCGGAAGCGACTGGAACACAGTCAGCGGGACATCACCTGTTCCGGGCGGCATATCGACAAACATGAAATCAACATCGCCCCAGATAACATCTGTCCAAAACTGCTTAACTGTGCCCGCGATAACGGGACCGCGCCAAACGACCGGATCGGTTTCGTTTTGAAGCAGAAGATTTATCGACATTATTTCAACGCCGTTTCTTGTCTTAACAGGGAATATCCCCTCATCGTTGCCCTCGGCTTTAGCCGTAACACCGAAGATTTTCGGGATCGACGGGCCTGTTA
>CAVGWP010000071.1:4714-5358 GCA_963633095.1 bacterium
CAGCGGAGGAAAAGCCGCGTACGTTCATCTCGCAGGCAAGCAGAGAAGTCGTCAGCGATTTGCCGACTCCGCCTTTGCCGCTCACAACGCCGATGACCCGTCTGATACAGCTCTGAGAGTTCATAGGCTCTATCAGACTTTGCGCGCTGTTTCTGCTCGAACACTCGGCAGAACAGCCGGAGCAATCGTGTGTACATTCTTCACTCATTATAAAAACGCCTCTCTTGTTTTATTCTTTGCTGTTTTTCTGAGCCTTTTCTTTATCGGAAAGCAGTTTTGAAAGCTCGTCCATAAACGAACCGATATCCTTAAATTCGCGATAGACGGATGCGAAACGAACATAAGCAACATCGTCGATCTTTTTAAGCTCGTCCATAACAAGCTCGCCTATCTGCATGGAAGTGACCTCGCGCTCGAGCGAATTTTGCAGAGTCATCTCAATATTTGCGGCAATGCGGTCGATCGTATCCGCAGAGATCTGACAGCCCTCAGCCGCCTTTCTCATACCTCTTATCAGCTTTTCGCGGTCAAAAGTCTGGCGCGACTTATCCTTTTTAACAACAGTGATAGTCGGACTTTCAACGATCTCGTATGTTGTAAACCGCTTTTGACAGCTCATGCATTCTCTTCTGCGGCGAATACGC
>CAVGWP010000072.1:0-4643 GCA_963633095.1 bacterium
GCATAGCTGTAATGGGTGTATGCACCGGGGTTTATTACGCAGCCGTCGTAGTCGTCCATCATCTCATGAATCTTATCGATTATCGCGCCTTCATGGTTCGACTGAAAAAACTCAAGCTCTATATTCGAGTTTTTTGCGCTTGTAAGCATAATTTCTTCAATACCAGAAAGCGATGTTGTTCCGTAGATCCCGGGTTCTCTCCTGCCGAGCAAATTTAGATTGGGACCGTTTATAATTAATATTTTCAAATAAGCTCCGCCTTTCGATCTCAGAAAAATTTAAACTGTGTGAACGGATATATCCTGAAAAGCACCTTTCCGATAACATATCGTTTATCGATCATACCGATCTCAGATGATCGACTGTCCTTTGAATTGGTTCGGTTATCACCGAGAACAAAAATGCAGCCTTCCGGAACAATGCTCGGACTGCTGAACTCCAAAGCGTCTGTTTCTGAGGTGACATAATCCTCACTGAGTTTTTCACCGTCAACAAAAACCGAACCGTCATTTATTTCAACTTTCTGTCCTTCCACCGCAATAACACGCTTGACTATCGGCTCTGCAAAGGAGTTGCCTGTGTCTTTCTTTTCAAGATTATCATAGTTTCTCGATATGATAACAATATCGCCGTATTTCGGCTCGTACATAAAATCGGAGACGATAAGCCGATCTCCGTCCTGCAGAGTCTCCAGCATAGACTGTCCTTTAACGCCGACCACGCTGAAAAGGAATGTGAATATCAAGATAACAACAAAAAGCGAAAAAGTTAGTGAATCAAGCCAATCATACGCCTTGGAAGTTGACGATGACGGTAAAAATCTGTCTTTCTTTAAAACCATATTAGCTCCTGACAGCAGGCAAGCGGATCATCTGATCTGACCGTTGCCGTTTATAATGTATTTCACAGATGTAAGCTCATTGAGTCCCATAGGACCTCTTGCGTGCAGTTTCTGAGTTGAAATTCCGATCTCTGCGCCGAGCCCGAATTCACCGCCGTCGGTAAACCGTGTCGAAGCGTTGACATACACAGCCGCCGCGTCTATTCTCGCTGTGAATTCGGCGGCGTTTTCATAGCTGTTTGTGACAATGCATTCACTGTGACCGGTGGTGAATTTCATGATATGCTCTATTGCTTCATCAAGAGAATCGACAATCTTAACAGATATCGCATAGTCAAGAAACTCAGTCGCATACTTTTCTTCATCGGCAATATCTGAATCTTTTATTAGTGCTCTTGTTCGTTCGCAACCGTAAATGCGGACATTATGATCTTTAAAAAGATCACTTATTTTTTCTAAAGCAAGCTTTGCAACCGCGCTATGGACAAGTAGGCTTTCGCAAGCATTGCAGACGGACGGACGCTGTGTTTTAGCATTGTTTACTATCTGAGCCGCCATTTCAAGATCCGCACTTTCATCAATATATACATGACAGTTGCCCGTACCTGTTTCAATAACCGGCACTGTTGCGTTTTCAACAACAGATCTTATAAGTCCTGCTCCGCCGCGTGGAATAAGGACATCGAGATATCCGTTGAGCTTCATGAGCGCTGTTGCGCTTTCCCTGGATGTATCGGTTATGAGCTGAATACAGTTTTCATCAAGCCCTGCCGCTTTGATAGCACTGCGCATAGCATTTGCGATAGCAATATTTGAATTAATAGCTTCCTTGCCGCCTCTGAGGATAACTGCATTGCCCGATTTAAGACAAAGCACAGCGGCATCCGCAGTCACATTCGGGCGAGATTCATATATGATGCCTATAACTCCGAGTGGAACAGCGACCTTGGTTATTTTAAGACCGTTCGGACGGGTATAACCGTCAAGCACTTTGCCAACGGGATCATCGAGCTCAGCAACCTTTAAAACAGCGTTTGCAATATCATCGACGCGTTCTTTTGTGAGACGCAGACGATCGGTCATCGTTTCGCTTATACCGTTGTCTCGTGCGGCTTTGATATCAAGCTCGTTTGCGCTGAGAATTTTATCCGTATTATTGCGAAGCGCCTCCGCTATCGAACAAAGAGCCTGATTTTTAACCGCAGTCGCAGTATATGAAAGGTTTGCTGCCGCCTTTTTTGCGGCAGCTCCCATTGCCTTAATATTCATTTTACATTCTCCTATCAGGGCTATTCGCCGCAGGTGAAAATCGTTCCTATCGGCTCACCCGATAAGAGTGCATAAATGTTATGAAGATCATTTCCGTTTATGATAGCCGTGTCGATGTTGTGCTGCATTGTGATCTGTGCCGCTTGCAGCTTTGTGACCATACCGCCCGTACCGCGTGCTGTACCGCTGCCGCCCGCCAGTTCGAATATCTCAGGCGTGATCTGTGTTACTTTATCGATCTTGGCGGCATTTTCCATTGTTCTCGGATCACCGTCAAACAAACCGTCGATATCGGTTATGATAACCAGAAGATCGGCGCCAACACAATCGGCAACAACAGCGGAAAGCGTATCGTTGTCGCCGAATACAAGTTCATCTGTCGCAACCGTGTCATTCTCATTTACGATAGGAATTGTGTTATATTCAAGCAGTGTGGACAAAGTATTGACAACATTTCTTCTGCGGTCAAACTTTTCAACAGCATCCCTTGTCATCAAAACCTGAGCGACCTTGGTGTTATACTCCGAGAAGAAACGATCGTAGATAAACATCAGCTCACATTGACCGATCGCCGCTGCCGCTTGTTTTCCCGCGATGGTTGTCGGACGCTCAGACAGACCGAGAATATCAACCCCCACAGCGATCGCTCCCGATGAAACGAGAACAATCTGCTTACCCGAATTTTTAAGATCGGACAAAATCATCGCGAGTTCTTCAACCTTTTTATAATTAGGTTTTCCGTTTGCGTGAGTTAATGTAGATGTGCCTATCTTAAATACTATTTTATGTGCGTTTTTAATATCCATTAAATCAATTCAACTCTTTATTTACATTTCAACAACGATCTTATGTGTTTCGCCGTCATTAAACAGCGGAACAACATTACCATCGATCGGTTTTCCATCAACAGTGAGTGATTTAACTCCGCTCTGAACACCGTTTTCATTTATTATTTCAAGCTCGTAAACATCATTTCTGAATTTACGCTTGAGCGATAACTTTTTCCACTTGGACGGAATACAAGGTGCAACTGTGAAGCCGTTGTAGGACGGATGGAAGCCTGCCATATACTGTGTTATAGCTCTGAACATCCAGCCTGCAGTGCCTGTTACCCATGCAAAAAGCGTTTCGCCCTTGCGGGGGTTATCCGGACCGAAGAACATATTTGTCACGACATACGGCTCACAGCCCGAATGATCGGAAGGATTCGTGCTCGAATCGGGGAGGATCTTTGTAATTGTGCGATAGGCAATATCGCCTCTGCCCTCTAAGCAGTCGGCAACGACTTTGAATGTGCCGCCGTGGCAATACGGAGTACCGTTCTCCCAGATACCCGGGATAAAGCTTGTAAGTCTGCCTATGCGGTTGTTAAACTTTGTGTATGTCGGATAGAGAGTAAGCGGACCGTATTCACTGTCGAGATATTTATCAACAGCATCTAAGCACTTTTTCTTTCTCTCTTCATCGGCAACTCCGGAAAGAACAGCCCATGTTTGAGAATTAAGATAGATCATGCCCTCTTTCTCGGTGTGCGAACCGACCTTTTCATTATAATCGTTGATAGCGGCGAGATACCATTCTCCGTCCCATCCTGCGGCATTGACAGCCTCTTTAATACGCTCGGCGCGCTCAAGCATTTCATTGTAAATATCATCGTCTTTAACAATGTTTTTAGCGAGTTCTGCCGTATTATTCAAAGCATAGTACAAAGCGATAGATGTCCAGACAGATTCACCCTTGCCTTTAAGACCTGTCATGTTAAGCGAATCGTTCCAGTCGCCGTCGCGGGATTTAACAAGCTTATGCTCGCCGAGATCGTCAGACGCGAATCTTACAGCGGTAAGAATATGATCCCAAACCGTGTCTTCACCATCATCGAGATATTTAACAGGGTGCTTTAAGAACTCTGTATCGCCAGTTTCTTTAACATAAGCGTTGATAGTAGGCGCGATCCATGTCGGACCGTCAGAGTAAATGTGATGATCAAGCGGAAGCCACCCGCGGACACAACGTCCGTCATTATACATATATGTAAGTGTTTCGAGGATCTTTTCCTTAGCAAGCTCAGGATTGAACGATGCGACAGCCCATGCGTCCTGAAGCTGATCTCTGAAGCCTTTACCGGTATCGCGGCCGACTTCTGCACACAGCTGAACCTGCTGTTTAAGCCAATAGTTCGCAAAATTATCGATCTTTTCGTCGCCTGTATTGATGAAAATATCAGCAGAATGCTGCTTTTTCGATTCGATAAGCGCATTATAATCGGACTCGATCTTACCGTTTGCAAACAGCTTTTCAGAAAGCTCTTTTGCGGTTTCCATGCTGTCAACAGCACCGATTATAACATTAAAGGAAACACTCTTTCCTGCATCGACCGTGAAATCGTGCTGGAAAGCGCCGACCATCTGCTCGCAAGCCGCAAGCGAATTTGAAAGCTTATCCGCCATAACGCCATCCGGCTCGAAAATGCTGCCGTAAACACCGAGAAAAGCACGCTTGCTTGTATCGAACGCTGTGGGCGCAACATCGGTGG
>CAVGWP010000072.1:4724-5277 GCA_963633095.1 bacterium
CGTTGAACCATTCGTGCGGGCGCTCCATAGCTTTGTTGAAACAAACTATAGTATTGGTCTCCTTATCAAACTCGCCGTGTACATAGGAGTTATAGTCGCTGTAACGCTGATAGCCTTCAAGCTGAAATTCAACGAAAGAATACACCGAAAGATCAACAGGCTTATCTGTGTTATTGGTGAGCGTCAAAGTCCAGATTTCGCAAGGATCGCTGTCGTTAATAAAAACGCGGGCATTAGATTTAACGCCTTCACACTCTGAACTGATATTTGAATAGCCGAGACCATGGATACACTCAAAGTTTTCAACAGGTGTTTTAACAGGATACCAACCCGGGTTAAAGACCTTTCCTGTGGTTTTATTCTTGATATAGAAGTATCTGTTGCCGTCACGGATAACAGAGCATCTTCCCTTTCCGTCGGGATCAATATAAGCGCACGCTCTTGCACCGTAAGCTCCGTTTCCTCCGCCGAGGTGATTAACGCCGCTGAGTATTCTCGAGTTCCACAGATAGTTAAGCTGAGGACGAGTAATTTCGGTTTTAGTTATTTTGTA
>CAVGWP010000073.1:0-2499 GCA_963633095.1 bacterium
GCACGATGGAGAGCCTTGAGCTGCGTCCCATTGAGCAGGCGAAAATCTCTTGTGCAAAGAAGCTGTTCAACGAGATGTCCACAAGCAATGTGGTGTATCACGATGTGGACAGTTACCAAAGTCTGCTGAACATAATGAACTCAATCTGAGGTGATGAAATTGAGCAAGGCACATTGGACACAGCATACGCATCTGTTCAAAAAGGACGAGTATGAATGTTCTGCTTGCGGTGCAATGTACGATAAGCCTTATTTACAAACAAAAACAGATGGTGGAATTTTATTTCATGATAGCATATTGAGATTTATCAAGTTTCATAAATGCGGAGGATAGGGTTTATGAACAAGAAAATAAAATTCACTCCCGAACAATTAACCGAGCTTCAAACGTTTTTTCAGCAAAATGATTTTACAGCTAATATGGCGCTTGATCGCGAATATGATTTTGATGGTGAACAATCTGAGATTTTTGTTCGCATCAAAAAGATTTTCGGAGAATATTGGCTCGGAAATTTGCGGTCGCTCGGTGTAAATCGGAAGATGAAAAACTTTTCAAAGGACTATCCGGTAAACTTTTTGGAGAATGCCGACGCGGACTATTTTTCCGAAGAGATTTCAAAAATCTATACAAACCCCGAAATGCTGAACAAGTACATAGATAGATTTTTTGAAATGTATGAAGAACCGGTTATGCTGGGGCTTGATTGTTATGCAAAATCCGTCGGCAAAGAGATTGACGACCTAACGGATGATGAAATATATACGGTTGTGGAAAAGGTTGCCGGAGTGATTGACGAGACGCTGATTGAAACGGTTATGCAAGGTCAACAGGTCTCGGAAATTTTCGGCATTTCGAAAAAGATTCCGCAGCACGAAGATTTCTCGGAAACGGGCTTTTTGCTCTTTGATAACAACTGATAAGACTGCGTATTTCTTTATGGGATACGCAGTCTTATTTTTGCATTTTAATAAATGTGGGAGGATTATCGGAGAGCTATGCTTGTACAATAGAGTTGGGAATATAGGAAGCTCGGTGGCAAAAGCCGCCGCTCTCGAATCCGGTGAAATCGGCGGAACCGTTATCGACACGCTAAGCGTTGAACCGATGGAGGAGGATTGTATTCTGATGAATGCAAAAAACTGCATTATAACCCCTCATGTTGCGTGGGCGCCGATAGAAACGCGGCAACGGCTGATAGGCATTGTTGCCGATAACATTGAAAAATGGCTTGCGGGCATTTCTCAAAACAGAATAGTATGAAAAAATGCTGTCATCATTGATGACAGCATTTTTGATTAAAAGCTGATATTCTGTTCTTTGAAATGAGCCATGATCTTATCAAACACAAGCTTATGATCTTCAACGCTCGGGTGCCAATCGCCGCCGAGCTGGTTGCAGGCAATATCGGTGATGATATATGAATTTTTGAATTTCTCATGCAGTCTTTCATAAATTCTCGGGATATCGGCATACTCGCATTTCAGCGGAGCGTCGTTTATTCCGTAGACAAAGAACAGCTTGCAATCGGGATAATGCGAAACGACATCGCCGACTATACTTTCGAGCTCGTCTGTGAGCGCGCCGTTGTCAGCCACAGTCTTGCTGTTTTTAGCGAAGTTATAATCGTTTGTTCCGATATTGAAGAACACTGCGTCCGGCGTGTATTTGCTGAAATCCCATTTGATCTTTTCAACCGGAGCCGCTTTGTCATAATAGTTTCTCAGAACATTCGGACCGCCGCCGAAATCGTGCAGAATACCGTTGCCCGACGCCGCGACAACCGTCAGCTCCGCATCAAAATGATTTGCAAGCAAAGCCGCATAAGTGCGGTATCCGTGTTCAAGCGCAGGAAACGGATCTGGTGTTTCGCGGGTTTTGGAAAGAGCACCGTAGCCGCAGGTGAGCGAATCGCCGTAGAACTCGAATTTGAGCGGTTTATCAGCAGGCTTTTCGAGCAATTCCCCATCGAACTCAATGCTGAAAAAGTCGATCCTTGTTTTGCTGAATTCATCAAGCTTAACTATTCTCACAAGATACTCGCCGTCTGGCAGATCATCTGCTGCGATAAACGAGGTCTCGCCGACTTTAAGGCAAAGATCGCTCATATTCTCAAAATCGCCGTTTATAATCATGCCGACATGGCACATCTTACAATCCGAACTTTCATCCACCTTGCAGTTTATCTTTATTTTGCCGCTGAGATGAGCGTGAAACTCAAAGCCGGAAGCGGTAAACTCGCATCTGAGACTTTCGTCACTCTGATAATATCTTCCTATCAGTTTGATTTTTTCATTATTTAATGTTGCGACCACACGATCATCTTCTTTCGCTTTTTATCACGATACAATTATACAAGACTCATTCTCAAAATTCAATACTTTTCTGCGATTATTTGTTGTTATTCGGCGTAACAAAAAAGTTTTACCTGAATAAATTAGATTGACAACTTAAATAATGGGAGTGAGCTTTATGGATACAATAAAATCAAGTGCGCGGGTG
>CAVGWP010000073.1:2509-5213 GCA_963633095.1 bacterium
GACAGGCAAAAACGGTTTTATAAACAGGTTTTCAGACATTTATTCAGACGCTGACGACTGGCGGGTCTATATTATAAAGGGCGGACCCGGCAGCGGTAAATCCACATTTATGAAAAGGCTCGCAGAAGCGTTTTCAAACGAACAGCTTGTGATGAGCCGCTGTTCTTCCGATCCCGACTCTCTCGACGCACTGATACTTATCGACCGCCATGTTATGATCGCCGACGGCACAGCACCGCATATATTAGAGCCGCAATTCCCCGGCGCCAGAGAGCGGATACTTAACTTCTTTGATATTTTCGATAACAAACAGCTTTATTCCCGCAGAGACGCGATAATCGAGAATTTCGGCGAAAACGCGGCTCATCACAAGACTGCGGCGGCATACATCAAGTCGGCGGGAGAGCTGCTCGACGACCGTATGCAGACGGGGCTGAAAGCACTTTGCCGCGAGCGTGCGGAAAGCTACGCCGATTCGCTTTGCCGACGGATCTTCAAGGCGCGCGAGCTCGGTTCAAGAAATTACTGCGTTTATCTGGATGCTGTGACACCCGACGGATATATTTCGTTTTCCGAAACGCCTCACGCATTTTGCGACACCGTTGCGGCATTTGACGATGAGTACGGCGCGGCGGCGGACATTATCTTAAAAAGAATAGCCACCAATGCGGAAAAAGTCGGGCTGAGTGCAATTATCTGTCTGCACCCGATACTGCCGGACAGGATAAGAGGAGTTTTACTGCCGACTATCAACTATGCGATCGCGGTTGACGATTTTCTGTCGGCACCGTATGAGCCGGCAAGAACGCTTCATGCAAAGCGTTTTTATGACAGCAATGTTTTACACAAAAACCGACAGCTTCTCGCATTTGAAAAGAAAGCCGCAAGGCTGATGATAGATAACGCCGTGAGTGCACTTAGAAACGCAAAGATAAGTCACGACCGACTTGAGAGACATTATATAAGCGCGTGCGACTTTACAAAGCTCGAACCGCTGCTCAAAAAAACAATTGCTGAGATAGAAAAGGACTGATAAAAACGCATATTTCTGTCTGCCGCGGCAAGGATAATAAAAAAGCATTAGGAGACAAAAATCATGCAATATTTATGGGCGTTTCTTATCGGCGGTGTTTTCTGTGTTATCGGACAGCTGCTCATAGACTACACAAAGCTGACTCCTGCCAGGATCCTTGTCGGATATGTTGTTGCCGGTGTTATAATCTCGGCGTTCGGACTGTATCAGCCGCTTATCGACTTTGCCGGAGCAGGCGCGAGCGTTCCGCTCACGGGATTCGGACATCTGCTTGCAAGCGGTGTTCGTGAGGCGACTCAGCAGCAAGGCTGGCTCGGAATACTCACAGGCGGAATGACTGCGGCGGCAGGCGGTATTTCCGCGGCAGTTGTGTTCTCTGTTCCGGCGGCGCTCGTATTTAAGCCGAGCGCACATTCATGAGCAGTCCGCTGCTGCGCCTTGATAATGTCGGCAGGGTCTACAAAAGCCGAAATGCCGACAGTGTTCGGGCGCTGAGCGGCGTTTCACTCGAAGTGTTCGGCGGTGAATATTTGTCGATACTCGGCAAGTCGGGCAGCGGCAAATCAACGCTGATGAATGTGCTCGGGTGTCTCGACAAGCCCGACAGCGGAAGCTACCTTTTCTGCGGCAAAAATGTTGCAGATATGAATGAAAATGAGTTGTCGCAGCTTCGGCGGTCATCGATAGGTTTTGTCTTTCAGCAATTTTGCCTTATTCCGACGCTTTCGGCATTTGACAATGTTGAACTGCCGCTTATATATGCCGGAATCAGGCGGTCTGAGCGTCTGAGGCGTGTGAAAGACGCGCTTTCGACTGTGGGGATCTACGACCGCGCGCGGCATTTGCCTGCCGAACTTTCAGGCGGTCAGCAGCAGCGTGTTGCGATAGCAAGAGCTATTGTGAAGGATCCGCCGCTGATACTTGCAGATGAACCGACAGGCAACCTCGACCCCGAAACATCGCAGGAAATATCGCAGTTATTTTTATCGCTGAACAAGAGCGGCAAGACGATCGTGCTGATAACGCATGATCGGTCGGTAGCAGGATCAGCTGACCGCACCGCAGTCATAGCGCACGGTACACTGATGAATTTATAAAAAAGCGGACAATGCTGTTTCATTGTCCGCTTTTTGGCGCATTTGTCGGTGTTTTGTAAAGTATCGACAATTCATTTGACAAAATAGCGGATGTGTGGTATTATTTGCTTGCAACGGGTGAAAACCCTTTGCAGGATATGAGGTAAGCCTAAACGGTAGGCGGTTAGTCACTCTCCTTTTAGGAGGTGATAGCTATGAGTTACATAACGATGTCTGACTTATGTCAGTTTGCTATGGTGATCATAGCCGTGATAACTTTAGTTATCGCGTTCTTTAATATCAAGAAGTAAACTTCTTGCATAAAAAAGAAATGAACCGCCATACCCTCGACAGTTGGCGATTCATTTCAAAAACTAATCCTGGGCTAACCGCTTATCGGCTTGCCTTGTATCTTTATTATACGCAAGATCGGCTGAAAAGTCAACAGTATCTCGAAATTTTCTTGAAAACTTAACATAGACCGTAAGTTTTTCAGCGAGGTATCGCACAACTGTACTGGAAATGGGACAGGTTATGCGGTATAATATAGGTAGAAAGAACAAGGAGAATATAAGCACACAGTGCACAACGGCAC
>CAVGWP010000074.1:0-5170 GCA_963633095.1 bacterium
GTGTAAGGGGTTACTCCCCGCAGTGCGGGGAGATGTCACGCAGTGACAGAGGGGAGCTTGTGCAATAGAATAGAAAAAATGCCCGACAAGAACTTATCTTCCTGTCGAGCATTTAAAGTTAAACATTATGATAACCAACCACGGCATGCCAACCGTGGCAACGGGCAGCAGAGCTGCTATGCACGCTCGACCGAATGTCGGGTACAAAAGGCAGCCCACCGCTGAAACTAAGCGCGGCATAGCAACCGTGCTAACGGTTAGGAGAAGATGGCGAAAAAGGTACGGACAAGGAGCTTGAAATCGTACCACACCGACAGCTTGGTGAGATACTCTAAATTGATCCTCATCTTCTCGGGCAGCACCTGTGTAACATAGCACTGCTCGAAATCGTCCGCCTGCGCGAGCAACTCGTTTTCATCCTTAAACTCAAGGCTCGCTTCTCCCGAAATGCCCGGCGAGAGCAACAATGTCGCCATCATTTCATCGGAATACTGCTCGACATACTTCGGCACCTCGGGCCTCGCGCCGACAAGGCACATCTGCCCGAGCAGAATATTTATCACCTGTGCGAACTCATCAAGGCGGGTCTTGCGCAGAAAATGCCCGATCTTCGTTATTCTCGGATCGCGCTCGCCAACGGTGAGCTGCGCACCGATCTTATCCGCGTTCTGCACCATTGTGCGGAATTTGAATATGCGAAACGGCTTACCGTACCGCCCGATCCGCACCTGACGATAAAAAACAGGGCCCTCGGAGGTACACTTAACGAGCACCCCGACCACCAAATTCAGCGGCAGCAGCACAATAAAAATTATCAGTGCAATAACAAAGTCAAAAACGCGTTTGAAAAAGAGTGAAACGCGTTTTTTCTTCAGAATATCATAGTATTTCCGAACGGCTTCATTCTGAAACCGCTCGGGCAATTCATCAAATTTTCTCAAAGCTTTGCTTCTCCGTTCGGATTGTGATTAAATGTCGGCACAAGGACCTTAACGCAGTTGAACATATCCGAGATCGGCAGATCCGACACCGCCGACGCCTCGAGCTTCTTGATATTCTCGGCGCGTTCGGATTCGTCAAACTCCATCGGCTTCATAATAAATATCTTGCCGTTCGGCGTTTTCTGCATATTCTCGCCGTCGATCGAAAGCTCCTCAAACAGCTTCTCGCCCGGACGAAGTCCCGTGAACACGATCTCAATATCCTCGTTCGGCTCGTAGCCCGAAAGCTTGATAAGATCGCACGCAAGATCGTAAATACGGACAGGCTCGCCCATATCGAGCACAAAGATCTCGCCGCCGTCTGCCATTGCGCCCGCTTCAAGCACCAGCTGAACAGCCTCGGGAATAGTCATAAAATAGCGGCGCATATCGGGATGAGTGACTGTGACGGGACCGCCTGCGGCGATCTGCTTGCGGAACAGCGGAACAACAGAACCGTTTGATCCCAAAACATTGCCGAAACGGACAGCGGCAAAATCAGTGTCGCTCACCGTGTCGAGCAGCTGAATAGCTTCCTCGGCAATACGCTTTGAAGCACCCATTATATTAGTAGGATTGACCGCCTTATCGGTGGATATGAGAATAAATTTCTCGACCTTATGCATTATCGCCGCCTGCGCGACATTGATAGTGCCCTTAACATTATTCTTTATGGCCTCTCTCGGGCTGTACTCCATCATCGGGACATGCTTATGAGCCGCCGCATGGAACACGAGCTGAGGCTGAAATTCATCAAAAACCTCTTTTAATCTGCGCTTATCTCTGATCGAGCCGAGACGCATACTGTACTTTCCGGCATACGCCGCTTTCAGCTCGTTTTCAATATCGTAAAGACCGTTTTCATGAATATCGAAAATAACAAGGTGCTTACAGCCGAAGCGCAATACCTGACGGCAGATCTCCGATCCGATCGAGCCTGCGCCGCCTGTTACGATAACGGTTTTGCCCTCGACAAAATCTCTGACGACATTCATATTCAGCGAAACGGAATCCCGACGCAAAAGCTCCTCGATATTGATATTCTGCACGCTCGCATTGTTCATCTCAACATCGTCGATAGTGCCGAATCTGCGGATCATACAGCGCTTTTCGCGGCAGACCTCCATTGTCTTTTTAAGCAGCGAACGCGGTGCCGACGGGATCGCAACAATGACCTCCTGAGCCGCCGTCTTATCAATGACATCAGAAAGAGAATCAAAGGTGCCCATGACCTTGATACCGTGGACCTTCTTGCCGACAAGCGACGTGTCGTCATCGACAAACGCAACCGGAAAAATGTCCGAATCGGGGTTCTGACGAACCTTATTGTAAAGCGAAACGCCTGCTTCGCCTGCGCCGTAGATAACGGTGCGTCTGAGTGCCGTGTCCTTAGCGCGGTTGGACGCGCTCACCTGCGCGGAAACCTCGTTGACCATGCGGACGAACGCTCTGCCGAACACCTGAAGTATCAGCGCAAAGATCGACACAAGGCTGATAAGACGGAAGGTGAGACGCTCAGCCTGGAAAACGAGCGAGAACACCGTCATGCCGGCGAAAAGAACGGCAACAGCGATGACTGTGCGGATTATCTCGCCGAAGCCGTAGTGCTTGAGCGAGGTCGAATAGTTGCCGCAGATGACATTTATTGCGATCAGCGCGACCGACAGACCGATAAGCAGATAGATATAGTAATCGTCCACCGAGTATTGCTGGGGAACGATCGTCGGGCTGCTCGACGCGATTATCTTAAACGAAAGCAGCACAGAAAAAACAACTGTGAATATATCAAGCAGCACAAGACCTGTGATCGCTGCAGCTCTTTTTAATTGTAACAATGTGAAATCCCCTTTTTTAAACAAAAATTCGATACCCCTGAGCGGACATGATCCGCCTACTTTAACTATATTAACGATACAATAATAGCACAAATCATTCGATTTGTCTATATGCTTTTTGCTTTTTTAAGGGGTACGGCACCGATTTTATTAAAAAAATTCGGCTGTGTCACGGAGAAATGCCTTGTTTACGCGATTTTAGTTGAAGCTGCACGAAATTTCACAAAAATTTCATGCAAACTGCTCAAATACAGACTGTATTAACATTTTCCACATAGTTTTCCACAGTGAAAGCACCGTTTTACCGCATTTAAAGGGCGTTTTTTAACTTATCCATGAATAACTATGTGGAAAACTATTAAAAATCAGGCTCGTTTTTTCCCTGTTTTTAATTTTTTTTCGCTCTTTTTGCGCACATAATACTCTCGGTATTATGCATATATTGGTTATTTCAAGTACAATTCTTCCAATATTTCTGCCGCGTCGTAGCAAAGCTTAGCGCACGGTCTTTTCTTATAGTACGCTGCGGTGCGCTCATTCGGTATAGGCGAGAGCTTTTCGCCGTTTTTATCGAGACCGAGAAGCTCACGGCAGATAATGCTGCCGTTTTTCTCGCGGAATTTTTCCGCCGCCTGCTGGACACGTTTGTAGACCTTTGCTTTGGCTTCACTGTCGCCGGGGACACTCGGGCCGGAGATCAGACCGATGACGGTCGCCATGCCGCTGACCGTACCGCAGGTCTCTCTGAGCCTGCCGAGACCGCCGCCGAACGGGCCTGCTATGCGAACCGCTGTCTGTTCGTCAAGTCCGGTCACATCCGAGAATGCGAGCACAACTGCCTGCGCGCAGTTGTAGCCCTGAAGAAAGTAGTTTTCCGCTTTTTCTGCTCTTGTCATAATAATTCTCCTGTCAAAGGTGTATTTAAGGTATGCGCGATACGGGATTATGCTGTGTTTTTGCGATGGTTTTGCTGTATTTTTGCGTGGACGCACGAGCTGCTTGACCGCTGTTTTTAAAAAGCAGACCGTGTTCGTGCGTTGTTGTGCGGTAAAATAAAACCCTTATTTTTATTTTATCACACCTCTCCCTCAATATCAACCATTGCCATGGAGGGCAGGACGCGGGGAGTTTCTACGGTGGGATAGAAAAAATGCCCGACCGCTGCCGCGGAGGGCGTGCCGCACTTAGCTTGTGCGGTGGGCTGTCTTTAATGCCCGACAAGATGATAGGTGCAAAAAGCCTCCCCTGTGTAAGGGGAGGCTTTGCCGCGGGGAGTTTCTGCGTTAGGGTAGAAAAAGCCCGACAAGGAGATAGGTTCTTGTCTGGCATTATAAGTCGGTTAATATGATAACCAACCACGGCTTATCTGCGGCATTGCCGCCGGCACAGCAAAAAAGAGTTGTCTAAATGACAACTCTTTTTTGAAATGGCTCCCCCAACTGGGCTCGAACCAGTGACATCATGATTAACAGTCATGCGCTCTACCGACTGAGCTATGGAGGAATATAAGGGATAGGCCCTTATGTTGGCGTTTTCCTATCTTCCCGGAGCGTCACCACTCAAGTATTTTCGGCGCTAATGAGCTTAACTTCCGTGTTCGGGATGGGAACGGGTGGACCCTCATCGCTAACGACACCAACTATTAAATTGTTTTGCCTTTCGGCTGGTGACCCGTAGGGGATTCGAACCCCTGTTGCCGGCGTGAGAGGCCGGAGTCTTAGGCCACTTGACCAACGGGCCGTATCTTATCAAAAAACAGCCGGACTTCGCAATATATATTGCGAAATCCTGCTGTGTTGGCGTTTTCCTATCTTCCCGGAGCGTCACCACTCAAGTATTTTCGGCGCTAATGAGCTTAACTTCCGTGTTCGGGATGGGAACGGGTGGACCCTCATCGCTAACGACACCAACTATTAAATTGTTTTGCCTTTCGGCTGGTGACCCGTAGGGGATTCGAACCCCTGTTGCCGGCGTGAGAGGCCGGAGTCTTAGGCCACTTGACCAACGGGCCGTATCTTATCAAAAAACAGCCGGACTTCGCAATATATATTGCGAAATCCTGCTGTGTTGGCGTTTTCCTATCTTCCCGGAGCGTCACCACTCAAGTATTTTCGGCGCTAATGAGCTTAACTTCCGTGTTCGGGATGGGAACGGGTGGACCCTCATCGCTATCGACGCCAACTCGCTTCGCGCACTCCTGCACGCTCAGCCTTTGGTGCACCAACAGGGACTCGAACCCGGGACACCCTGATTAAGAGTCAGGTGCTCTACCAACTGAGCTATTGGTGCGCATATTTTTAAAAAAGCAGCTTAAAAACCGAATAAAGAAAGTTTTGAACTCAAGATGGGAACGAA
>CAVGWP010000075.1:0-3026 GCA_963633095.1 bacterium
GCGACACAGAAGATGATAAATGCAAGCGGTACCGACTACTGTATTCAAAATCTTCTTTCTCAGTGTACCGATGAGATCATTCAAGCTGATCTGTCTAATGAAAGATCAAAAACACTTTATGCAGATCCAAGCGTTGTAAATGATAAGGCGTCTTTTATCGGAGTGTCAAGGACTGATTCTGAACTGGAGGCGATTTGCGGAATAATAAGGTATGTTACCGATAAAACAGATGTCCCCTCGACTATTCAGGTTGGCGGCATAACTTATATCAAGGCGGGAGATATGATACCGGATCCGCAAGGCTCTTATTATCTTTATTATACGACCTCCGCAGGTTCAAATCCCGGTATGCCGCTCACTGAAATAAGCGTAAGTGCAAGCGTTTTCGACGGAGAAAAAGCAACCGCTTTATCGACAAAATCAGTTGACGGAAGCGGGCTCAAAAGTGATACCGCCGCCGAAAAAGCCACATTATACGGCGACCCGAACGAATCGTATTTCATTCATATGGCATACAAGGACGATGCTACAATGATGGGAGCGATCTATGTAGGTCACGGTAAAACCGTCAAGGAAGCGCAGTGTAATCTTCTGAGTCTCGGGTGCAATATCTGCGTCGATATGGATTTAAACAGCAACACAGGCGGAGAATATATCTTTATCGGTTATTCAAGGTATACGTTGACACCACCGGAAGTCAGAAAAGGCGTTGCGAAATACGCTGTTCGGGATATCGTCCTGACGGTTGGCGAACCTCATCAAAGCGAGCTTGTTATAGACGATATTTCGTACCAAAACGCGATTGATGAATATACCATTGTTGAAGATAACGACGGAACAAAAGGAGTATCTCTTAATACCGGCACCGGCGGCAAGCAGATCTATCTGTATTATTCCACCACAAAAACAAAGGCCACACCTTATCCGATCGCTAAGCTCGGCTTGGCGTGCAAGGATTATGGCATGGTCAACGATGACGCTAACACATGGGAACATGTTTATGATGTAAACGGTAATCGTGTCAATCTCAACGAGGGCGCCATTGCCACATTCAATGACGGAAAGTATATCAAGGACAACCGAATTTATCTCTATGCAAGCAGAACCGAAAATGCTGTTAAAGATGGATGTCAGGTTGATATGAATTCCATAAATAAAGAGTTTGTGGCTTATAATGTTTATATGAAAGGGGCGTAAATATGAGGAAAATAAAAAAACTTCATTTGCTCCTTTGTATGATCTTTGTTTTTGCGGTCACATCATCTACACTTTATTCCTTTTCGGCGAGTGCAGCCGATGAGGGAGAAAGCAGCGGCGAGAGTAGCTATGTCTACACCTTTAATGTGACAGTCAGCAATCCGTGCAATGCTACAAGTATGGATGAAGATGATATCAATGTTCTCTACTTTGATTATTATTACAGCGGTCAAAACGGTTATCAAAGCGAGAAAAAGGAAACATTTGATCTATCCAGAAAAAACAATGTTATTCAGCAGCAAGACTTTTGGATCGAGCATTTTATCAGACAAAATGATTTTTCCTGCACCACAAGCTTTGACGTGACGCTGCCCGGCAAGCTCAACAGGGTATTTATAAAGTTGAATATGGACGGCGGAGAGAGGCTGGCTTTCACCATAGACAGCATTTCATGCAACGGAATTACAATAAACAGCAATACCGATTACGTTTCATCTGCGTATTACGACTCAACAGCCACTGTTTATTGCTCTATGGAAAAGTCGGTTATTGATGAAGGAAACTCTCCCTACTTCAGCGAGCATGAGACATTTGATATTACCGAGAAGAAGATGAATGATATTGTAAACGGACTCGGCGACAGCGATGATTATGCCGGCAAGTTTAAGGATCAATATAATGCGGTCATAGACACGGCGGTTCTTAAAAACTGCGTTGCTTCATCAGACGGCGATATCAATCAATATTTCTCCCACAGCGATGAAGAGAGTATGTATCAATATACATTCTGCTTCAATGTTGAGAATGCGATTGATCTTACATATGCCGATTACGATGAGGTCGAAAAGTTTTATTTTGAGATAACCTATAAGGATGAAAACGGTTATGGCAGTGAAAAGACATATAAGTTTGATATGTCGTATGACAGCAGTCTTAAACGCAATTTAAACCAGAAGTATTTAAGCTGTTTTGAAAAATACAACGATGATGCATTTCAAACGCAGTTTTCGCTCTGGGTACCCGGCATTGTCACGAATGTCAAATGCAAGCTTAATATGAGCGGTGAAAAATTCAGCGTTTATTTGGAAAAAGTGCTTATCGGCGATCTTCAGGTCAATACTGACAGAGATTATGTCTCTTCGGTGTATTACGATTCCGATTTGAAAATGGACTGCATTGTACCCGATTCTCAAATTGCAGTAAGCGAAGACAAGCTGCCTGAGAAATACAGCGCAGATCTTACCGACCAGTATGGTTCGATAGTATCGGAGACACTGTACAAAAAGGCTATGGAAGATGCGCAGAAATATTTGTATCATCAATAGAGCGACAGTTTTTTAGGACGAAAAAAACCAAAGGCTGTTCAAAAAATCTCTCCGGCATTTAGCAGGAGAGATTTTTCGCATATTTGCGAATGCGGGATGTTTATTGGACAGTTTTGCATGTATAATATGATTGTCCCATGAGGAAAAAGTCATAAAAAGAGGTATGTGCGATATGAAAATGATTGGTTTTTTGAGAAGTGCTAAAGTTCTGCTTGCTTTGGCGATGCTGTTTTGTGTGGGTGCGGTGTTCGTCGGTGCTGCACAAACTGCGCAGGCAAGCATCGAAATCGGTGAGGCGGCAGATGCGGTTTTGTCTCCCGCGATCGGTGCTGTTGTTTGTTTTGCACTCATAGTGTGCTGCGACCGCATTGCCGATTCTGTGAAGTCATCGCATCGTCGTCGCAGAGTGCGTTTGCCTATCGATAAATGCGACGATCCGAAATTTACACGTGCTGCGTAAATACTATCCAATGCGAAAAATTAAATCTTTAAGAACAAAATATA
>CAVGWP010000075.1:3085-5085 GCA_963633095.1 bacterium
TATATGAGGTGATAAATATGGCAAATTTCCCTGTATTATTTGGTCTGGAGAGTTTGTTTGAAGACAATGATACGACAAGTAGCTTTATCCGGTATTTGATCGAAAAAGGCAAACATTTAAACGGCTATTACGGCAGCCCGTTTATTTACAGTCCCATCGGTGATGCCGAATACTGGATCAAAACAGAAAAGGACAGCAACGGCAAATTAGAGGTTGCCGGAGCCGAATCCCATTGTTCGGGCAAATGCGGCTGGGATATGGTTTGTATGGGAATGGATCTCACTCCCAAGAGCTACTCTAAGCTCGAAAAAATACTTATGTTCAGACGCACAAACGGAGGTATGCTTCCTATAGATGTGATCAATGCCGATGTTCTGCCGAGCTTTCTTGACGGCGATCGTGTTAGGATGCAAGTGATTGGACTGCCTTTGTATATAAGTTATTTTGCCGATGAAGATGAATATGAAGAAGATCAACCGACCGATGATAATGGGAAAAAGTGGTCGCTTGCCGACGGAACTTTGCTTCCTGTCGCTTTTATGGCGAATCATAATCCGGATAGCTATGAACAAGGAAAGGATTATGAGTCTGATGCATTTGTGCATTTCAGAGCAACTGTAACAAAGCTGTGCCGCGGAACAGTCGATATCAACGGAGAGAAAATCAATACTTTTATTCGTTGCTTTGTGGAAACTGCATATGGACCTTTTGAGTTTGAGCACACGATCGACCAGGTCGAAGAAGATCAGCGAAAAAATATAAAGGTAGGCGCAGTTGTAAGCGGTATGTGTGTTATTTCCGCAGACGTGGCAGTGTATGAATACCAAAACGGCGCAATAAAGGATTTTGAGCACGATTTGATGCTTTTGCGATATACTTTTGAAAAAGGAGATCCCGAGCGTCTGCGCAGTGTTCTCACTGATAATACAACTTATTTTACTGATACATCGGGAAAAGAATTTATCGGAGCAGATAATATTATCAGGAAAATCAAATATGTGCAGGAAAATGCGGACTATGAGTATCATGCACATTTTGCAACGATCGCTGCCGCCGATGATGAGCTTGAATATCCGGTAGGGACGCGGTGTATTGTCTTGGCGGCGGGAGATGAGGATAATTATGAGTCTATCGCTTTTATCAATGTCGATGAATGCGGAATGATCGAAAAAATCAAAGTCAGCACCGACAGCAGATATCAGTTCAGGATCGATAAACCTGATCCGGGTCACTCTCTGCTTGACGATATTAAAATTCCCGACAATGTTGCGGAGCCGATCATTCTGCGAGCAAAATTCAAAGGCGTTTTTGATTGGAATTTCGATGTTGATCTGAATATAGATGACGCGGAAAAAGCTCTATATGAAAGCAACGCACAAAAAATGTTGGATGCGTTGCCGGATGACCCGCAATCGGATGCGCAGACGGCACTTGAAAACATATTCGGCTATCTGTTCATCAAATCGATAGAAGCGGCTTATAACGAGAAATATGCACCGGAAAACACGGTCGTCTACTCCGCCGACGATGCATTGAGCGGTAAAATTTGTTCAACATTGGATCAAAAAAATCATTCTAAGCTTGAAGCGGCGTTTGAAATAGGAAAGCAATTCTTTAAAGATGTCATGTCGTACATGGCGATCAAGGATCTCGGTGAGGAAGACTTCAAAGAGACCGTTATGCAGGCGCTGATAACAGTTCAGCATATCGGCAGGATGTATAGTGCCGGATGTTTTCAGGAAGACAGCGATAAAAAGCCTTTAAACGCTTGACAAATCAATATGCCTGCAGTAGCTAAGCGGCCGAAATCAATATCATACACAGCGAATTTTACAATCGGCACATGATTCCGAAAAATCAGCAAGACGACACTGTATATATAATGTAAAATTCATTTTTTCATATAAAGCAAAACAAATCAATAAATTCACCAAAATAAAAAAGTCGCCTTGTGATATAAGTTGACGGTTTGATCATCTAAAGCCGAAACAGGTTGGTAG
>CAVGWP010000076.1:0-5052 GCA_963633095.1 bacterium
CAATCGGCAGTCATAAAATCATCGGTCGTGACTGCGCGAATCGCGATCAGCTCGTCGTAAGTGCGTGCGTCACCCATAACACCGACAGTCTTAACTCCCGGCAAAACAGCAAAAAACTGGCTCATCTGTGACTCATAACCGCATGATGCCATCTCATCGCGCAAAACAGCGTCCGCCTCCTGCAGAATATGTACACGTTGAGCGTTGACTTCACCGATTATGCGGACGCCGAGACCGGGTCCCGGGAACGGCTGACGCCAAACAAGCTCGTGCGGCAGACCCAGCATTTCGCCGACCTTACGCACCTCGTCTTTAAACAGATCCTTGAGCGGCTCAACAACACCTTTGAAGTTGACCTCATCGGTAATTTTGACCTGGTTGTGATGAGTCTTTATCGTGGCGGCGTCACCCTTGCCGCTTTCAATGCGGTCGGGATAGATTGTGCCCTGAGCGAAGAAACCGTCGCCGTAGTTTTCCTTGATCTTCTCGGAAAAAACTTTATAAAATTCAGTTCCGATAATGTGTCGCTTGTCCTCGGGATCGGTAACACCCTTGAGCTTTTCATAAAAAGCATCGGCACAGTTGACCCTGACAAAATTCATATCAAACAGCTTAGTGAATGTCTGCTCAACAAAATCGCCCTCGTCTTTTCTCATAAGGCCCTGATCCACAAACACGCAGGTGAGCTGTTTCCCGACAGCGCGCGAAATAAGTGCCGCGGCAACTGACGAATCAACGCCGCCCGAAAGACCGAGCACAACCCCGTTGTCACCGATCTCATCGCGGATCTGTTGAACGGTCGTTTCAATAAAGCTTTCCATCTTCCATTCGCCTTTGCAGCCGCACACATTATATAAGAACGAGCGAAGCATCTGCTTACCGTACTGTGTGTGGTTTACTTCGGGGTGGAACTGAACGCCGTAGAATCGGCGTTCGGGATCTTCCATAGCCGCAACAGGGCAAACAGCGGTAGTCGCGGTGATCTTGAACCCCTCAGGCGGACGGCTTATATAGTCGCCGTGGCTCATCCACGAAATGCCTTTTTCTTCGTCAAACAAAAGGGAAGACCGATCGTATTCAGTCTCGGTTTTGCCGTATTCTCTGGCAACCGCGTCCGATGCGGGCGAAACTGTTCCGCCGAGTGTATACGCCATCAGCTGGCAACCGTAGCAAATACCGAGTATCGGAATATCAAGCTCAAAAATTTCTTTGCCGATGTGCGGCGAAGCAGGGTCATAAACACTGTTCGGGCCGCCTGTAAAAATAATGCCCTTCGGATCGAGCTCTTTAATGCGCTCAATGCCGGCAGTATAGGGGATTATTTCGCAGTAAACATCATTTTCTCTGACTCTGCGGGCAATAAGCTGGTTATACTGACCGCCGAAATCGAGAACTATAACTGTTTCCTTATTCATGTTCTCCTCCGTGTTATCAGACATTTACCTCAGCGACAATGTCCGGAATATCGTATTTAGATAATGTCGGCTTCACCGTGTTTTCAATGAAATCGTCAACCTGTAAAGCCGCGGCGCCCGTGTAATTTTCGGGCTTCATAATAGCTTTAAGCTCATCGAGCGTCACTCCGAAAGCAGGATCGTTCGCAATGCGTTCAAGCAGATCGTTGGGCTTGCCGTAGACCTTGATCTGTTCGGCGGCAGCCATAGAATGGCGGCGGATACGCTCATGCAGCTCCTGCCTGTTGCCGCCTCGTTTAACAGCGTCCATAAGAATGTTCTCGGTCGCCATAAACGGCAGTTCCGCAGTAAGACGGCTTTCAATGACCTTGTCGTAAACCACAAGACCGCCGGACACATTTATAACAAGATTAAGCACCGCGTCTGTTGCGAGGAAAGCCTCCGCAACAGAAATACGCTTGTTTGCCGAATCGTCCAGCGTGCGTTCAAACCACTGTTCGGACGCCGTCACAGCAGGGTTTAGCGCATCGATCATAATGTATCTCGAAAGGGAAGCAATGCGCTCGCTTCTCATCGGATTTCGCTTGTAAGCCATTGCCGAAGATCCTACCTGACCTTTTTCAAAGGGCTCTTCAACCTCTTTCAGATGCTGAAGCAGGCGAATATCATTGCTGAACTTGTGAGCCGACTGTGCTATCGCTGAAAGGCAGCCGAGCACTCTCGAATCCACCTTTCTCGAATAAGTCTGTCCCGAAACGGGGTAAGTCTTATCAAATCCCATTTTCTCGGCTATCATCTTATCGGCTTTTTTGACCTTTTCGTAGTCGTTGTCAAACAGTTCCATAAAGCTTGCCTGAGTGCCCGTTGTGCCTTTCGATCCGAGCATTTTAAGAGAAGAGAGCGTAAACTCAAGCTCCTCTAAATCGAGCAGAAGATCATGCGCCCAAAGCGTCGCGCGCTTGCCGACAGTCGTCGGCTGGGCGGGCTGAAAATGAGTAAACGCAAGAGTCGGCGTGTCCTTATACTGCTTTGCAAAAGCGGAGATCTGCTTTATAGCTGTGAGCAGCTTGTCGCGGATAAGCTCAAGCGCGCTTCTCATTATAATAATGTC
Source organism: bacterium (assembly GCA_963633095.1). Lineage (GTDB taxonomy): Bacteria > Bacillota > Clostridia > Oscillospirales > Acutalibacteraceae > RUG14109. The sequence continues at coordinate 2,527 of CAVGWP010000076.1, forward strand.
GGTGTTGTCGCCTACATAGCACGAGGTAGCGCCGAGATGGATCTTGCCTGCGGCGTTCGGACACTGATCGCCGTAAGCCTTGATATGCGACATAACATCATGGCGGCACTCTTTTTCATACATCGCCGCCTTTTCATAGTCGATGTCGGTCTCGTGCGCTTTAAGCTCTTCGATCTGCTCGTCTGTAATATCAAGCCCAAGCGCCTTTTCTGTCTCGGCAAGCGCTATCCAGAGCCGTCTCCATGTTGTAAACTTCATGTCCGGCGAGAAGATATACTGCATCTCCTTGCTTGCATAGCGTGAGCAAAGCGGACTTTCATAGGTGTTTTTCATTTCAAACCGTCCTTTTTGGGATTTTCATTGTGTTCTTCGTCAATATAATACGGATACACACCCGTGAAGCAGGCGCGGCAGTATTCATCACTGCCGATAAGCTCGCCGAGCGTGTTCGGATCAAGATATCCGAGCGAATCCGCGCCGAGCATTTTTCCTATCTCTTCGGCGGTGCGACCGACTGCGATCAGATCCTGCCTGTCGGGAATGTCGGTGCCGAAATAACACGGCCATAAAAACGGCGGGGACGCAATACGCATATGCACTTCAGCCGCGCCTGCGTCGCGAAGCATTTGCACCGTTTTTGCGCTTGTCGTTCCGCGCACGATCGAATCGTCTATCATAACGACACGCTTGCCGCTCACAACATCGGAAAGCGGATTCATCTTCAGCTTGACCGCAACTGAACGCTCCGACTGTGTCGGCTTGATAAACGAGCGTCCGACATAGCTGTTTTTGATAAAGCCGCGTTCGTTCGGAATACCGCTTTGTTTCGAGTATCCCACAGCGGCGTCAAGTCCCGAATCGGGCACCCCTATTATAACATCAGCATCAACCGGGTGCTGCTTTGCAAGCAGCTCGCCGGCTTTCTTTCTCGAACGCAAAACGCTCACACCGTCGATGATAGAATCGGATCTTGCAAAGTAAATGTATTCAAAAATGCACGGCGACTTTTTTTCGGCAGGCTCAAGACTTACAACGGTAAGCCCGTTTTCATCTATCTTGATGACCTCGCCCGGCTGAACATCTCTGATATAATCAGCGCCCACAGCGTCAAGCGCACAGGTCTCGGAGGCTACAACATAAGCTGTGTCCAGCTTGCCTATGCAAAGCGGACGAAATCCGTAAGGATCTCTTGCGGCGATCAGCTTTTGCGGACTCATCACCAAAAGCGAGAATGAACCCTTGAGCTTTTTCGAGGCTCTTCTCACAGCCTCTTCCGCGCTGTCACAGAAAATTCGCTCCTTTGCAATAAGGTAAGCGATCGTCTCCGAATCGGTGGTCGTCTGAAAAACAGCACCTGTGTTTTCAAGCTCGCTTGCAAGCTCGTCGGCATTTGAAAGGTTGCCGTTGTGAGCTATCGAAAGCGTGCCTTTTTTATAACGCATAACGAGCGGCTGCGCATTTTCTCGGGTGGAGGAACCGTGAGTTGAATATCTCACATGGCCGATGCCCATGTTGCCGTCAAGCTCGCGCAAATGCTTGTCCGAAAGCACCTCGGCAACCACACCGAGGTCCTTGTAGTATTTAACGCACCGCTCCCTTGTCACAGCAATACCGCAGCTTTCCTGCCCTCTGTGCTGCAAAGCGATAAGCCCGTAAGCGATAAGCCGGCTCACATTTGCGCCGGACGGATCGTAAGCGCCGAAAACGCCGCATTCTTCATGTATTCCCATAGCGGCTCCTTCTTATTTATCGAGACCGAGTCTCTTCATCATTTCTGCATACGCCTCTTCAACACCGCCCATATCTCTGCGGAAACGGTCTTTATCAAGCTTTTCAAGCGTCTTTGCGTCCCAGAAGCGGCAAGTATCGGGCGAGATCTCGTCTGCAAGGATGATCTTGCCGTTGCTGTCTCTGCCGAACTCTATCTTGAAGTCTACAAGGATAACGCCTACAGTCTTGAAATAATCGACCATAATATCGTTGACCTTGTATGCATACTGCGCGATCTCGTCAAGCTCCGCCTTTGTGGCAATACCGATAGCAACAGCGTGCGAAATGTTTATCATCGGATCGCCGAGATCATCGTTTTTGTAGCAGAATTCGAGCACCGGAGATTTAAGCGGAGTGCCTTCTTCAAGACCAAGTCTTTTTGCGAGCGATCCCGCCGCAATGTTGCGGACGATAACTTCTACCGGCACGATCTCGACCTTTTTAACAGCCGTTTCGCGGTCACTCAGCTCTTCGACAAGATGAGTCGGAATACCGTGACTCTCCATGATCTTGAACATAAAGTTGGACATTCTGTTGTTCACAACGCCTTTTCCGACGATCGTGCCTTTTTTCTCACCGTTAAATGCAGTCGCATCGTCCTTGTAGTCAACAATAACGATTCCGTCGGCGTCGGTGTCGTAGACCTTCTTAGCCTTACCCTCATACAAAAGTCCTGTTTTCTTCATAGCGATACTCTCCTTTCAGTGTAAAAAACGAAAAAGCCCCCGAAACGGGAGCAAAACTATACGGATAAAG
>CAVGWP010000077.1:0-4784 GCA_963633095.1 bacterium
TTTGTTTTTCCGGATCCTTTTTTTCCAATGATAAGAGATATCATTTTCTCATCCCCTTTGTTGATTTAATTATTTCACCGCATTCCTGCGGATCGGTCCAATTATTTAAGTCTTGCTTCGAGAGCTTCCTTTTCGCTTTCATATCCGGGCTTGCCGAGGAGAGCGAACATATTCTTCTTATAAGCTTCAACGCCGGGCTGGTTGAACGGGTTAACACCGAGCATATAGCCGGAGATAGCACAAGCTTTCTCGAAGAAATAGATCAGGTAGCCGAGTTCATATTCGTCTGCCTTTTCGAGCTCGATAACAAAGTTAGGAACACCGCCGTCTGTATGAGCAAGAATTGTGCCTTCATAAGCCTTGCGGTTTACAAAAGACATTGTTTTTCCTGCAAGAAAATTAAGACCGTCACCATCGTTTTCTTCCTTCTCGATGATAATTTCTTTTTCAGCCTGAGCGATAGAAACAACTGTTTCAAACAGCAGCCGCTGACCTTCCTGAACATACTGACCGAGCGAATGAAGATCTGTTGAGAAAACTGCAGAAGCCGGGAAAATGCCCTTATTATCTTTGCCTTCGCTTTCGCCGTAAAGCTGTTTAAACCATTCGTTCATCATAGTGAAACGCGGCTCATACGAAACAAGCATTTCAACATTCTTGCCTTTTCTGAGCATTATCTGACGGCAAGCGGCATATTTATAGCAATCATTTGTCTTAACGCACGGAACACTGTAAGCTTCTCTTGCGTCTGCCGCGCCTTTCATAAGCGCATCAATATCACAGCCTGCAACAGCGATCGGAAGAAGACCTACTGCTGTAAGTACCGAAAATCTGCCGCCGACATCGTCCGGAATAACAAATGTCTCGTAACCTTCGCTGTCGGCGAGCTGCTTGAGTGTTCCTCTTGCCTTATCGGTCGTGCAGTAGATACGGCCTTTAGCACCTTCTTTTCCGTACTTCTCTTCGAGGAAGTTGCGGAAAATACGAAATGCGATAGCGGGCTCGGTTGTTGTGCCGGATTTTGAAATAACATTTACAGATACATCTTTACCGTCGCAAATCTCAAGAAGCTCGGAAAGAGCTGTTGAGCTGATGCTGTTGCCGGCAAAGTAGATATCGGGAGTGTCCTTTTTCTTGTTGTTGTAATACGGTGATTTAAGGAACTCGATAGCGGCTCTTGCGCCGAGATACGAACCGCCGATGCCTATAACGATAAGAATATCGGAATCCGATTTGATCTTTTCAGCGGAGCTCTTAATGCGAGCAAACTCTTCTTTATCATAATCGACGGGAAGATCGACCCAGCCCAAAAAATCATTGCCCAATCCGGACTTGCTGTGGAGGACTTCGTGAGCGGCTTTAACCAGCGGCTGCATACCGTCGAACTCATCGGCGTTGATATACGGTTTTGCGAAATCCGAATTAAATTTCAGTGACATAATATTTGCATCTCCTTGTCTAAAACCTAAATTACTTCGGTTTAGTCTATTTTACAATATTTTAACCCATTTTGCAAGGTGTAATGTTTAAAATTCAGAAAAATTCATGCATTTTTTACATTCCGAAAAGGAATGACCCTATTTTTTTAACCGAATAAAGTAAACTGATCCTATCAACACTCTCTGCTGCGTATATTTTGTATTCGCACATCTTCTCTTCCCCAACACTTACGGTTAATGTTCCGAGCTGCGTGCCGCTTTCAACCGGCGCTTCAACGCTTTCCACAAGTTTAATATCTGTTTTCAGCTTGCTTTTATCGCCTTTTTTCAACAGTACTTCACTTAATGTGTCAACCTGTGTATCAACGCTTGGTTTTACACCTTTTGTAACAGCAACGCTCCCTATACGCGAAAGGTCGATATCAGGTGCGCCGAGAGTATAGTTTGCAAAGCCATAGTCCAAAAGCTTCTTGGCGCCTGTGAACCTATCATTTGAGCTTTCCGCCGCCATAACAACCGCTATAAGCTCCATTCCATCGCGTTTTGCAGACGCTGCAAGACAGAAGCCGGCTTTATCTGTTGTGCCCGTTTTAAGCCCTGTTGCTCCCATATAAAAGCGAACAAGCTTATTAGTGTTCACAAGCTCGGTTTTGCCGTCCCGCAATGAATCCATCCATATTGTTGTGTATTTTTTTATCGTATCGTGGCTCAAAAGTTCTTTAGACATCAGTGCTATATCATAAGCGCTTGTGTAATGCCCTTCTTCGTCTAATCCGCAGGCGTTTTTGAAAACCGTGTTCTTCATTCCGAGTTCTGCTGCACGCTCGTTCATGCGCGCTACAAAGCCTTCTTCGCTGCCACATATATGTTCGGCAAGCGCAACGCTTGCATCGTTCGCCGACGCGACTGCAGCGGCTTTCAGAAGTTCATCCACAGTCATAGTTTCGCCGGGTTCAAGCCATATCTGCGATCCACCCATAGAAGCGGCATGATCGCTTGTTATTACTTTATCCGACAGCGATATTTTCCCGCTATCAATTGCTTCAACGGTGAGAAGCAATGTCATAATTTTGGTTACAGAAGCAGGCGATAACTTTTCGTTTGCATTATTTTGATATAATGTCTTCCCTGTCGATCTTTCCAAAAGCACGACCGACTTTGCCTTGATCTCCGGAACAGAGTTCATAGGCACTGTTGAAGCGAAGTCGGTCGGTTCAAGCGTCAGATCGGACGAATAATACTCCGTTGCAATAGATTTATCAACTGTTTTTACGGAATTTTCCGCAAGATCTATTGTGTCGGCTACTGCACAAACACAAAATATACACAGGCATAGGAATATGCAAATAAGTTTTTTCACAAAAAACACGCCCTTTATCATAATACAGTTAATGTATATGATAAAAAGCGTGTTTAAATGATTATTCTTCGCTGTCGCTCGATGAAGAACCCAAGTTATATTTAGACCAGTCGATCGAACGACCGCTGTGGTCTGTGCAAACAGGCATATAGTCTTTCTTGAACCAACCGATGCCGGTATTGCCGCAGCCGGAGTTAGCGACCATGCCGCTTGATCTGCAATATTTCACAAGTACGGCATCGTCGGTTTCCGGAAATTCCTTATATTCGAGATCGGAATGAATTTCTTTCATAACAGCGCGCCAGATACGAAGTGCAGGGTTAGTTCCGCCGTAAATTCTTGTCATAGCTTCGTTTTCATCGATACCAAACCAAACCGAAGCAACATAATAAGGTGTTCCGCCGACAAACCAACGGTCTTTTGTGTCGGTTGTTGTACCTGTTTTACTGATTATATCCCACTTGCCGAATGCGGCAGGAGAACCTGTGCCGTTTTCGGTTACAAGCTGAAGCATCTCGTTCATGACCTTGGATGTTCCCTGGCTCATAGCAACGGTTGGCTTATCCGGCTCAAGAATAACCTCTTCACCTTTATGATCGGTTACTTTGGTGTATGTCATAGGACGATAGTAGTAACCGAGATTTCCGAATGTTGCATAGGCAGCCGTAAGCTCGGTCGTTGTACAGCCATATGCCGAACCGCCGAGTGCCAAAGACGACTCTGTAAGCTCGGTGACGGTTTTGCCGTCAACTTCTTTTGATTCAACATAGGTGCTGATACCCATGTTCTTTGTAAGAAAGTCAAACGATTTTTGAAGCCCAAGCTTTTGGACGAGCTTAACGGGAATCGTGTTAAGCGATTGCTCAAGCGCATAGAGCACCGTAACATTTCCCGAATAATAGCCCGAATAGTTAACAGGCCATTGTGAAACACTTTCACCGCTTTCAAGCTTTGAAATAGGACCATCCACCATGCGTGAACCATAGGTGATTACATTATATTCAATTGCAGGGGCGTAACATGAGATCGGTTTTATTGCAGAACCTGTCTGACGCGGATTAGTTGCTCGGTTAAAAAGGCGATTGCCCGTTTTCTCTCCTCTGCCGCCGACAAGTCCGACAATGTTGCCTTCATAATCCATAATTGTCATTGCAGCCTGCGGTGTTCTGTCGTTTTTAGTTACAACCTTTGCGAAATTATCATCATCTTTAAATGCCGCTTCAAGTGTTTTTTGAATATCGACATTCTGAGCCGTGTAAATCTTGTAACCGCCTCTGAAAAGATCGGATTCGGCTTTTTCCCGTGTACAATCAAGCTTTTGTGAAAGATCGGTTATAACCTGATCGATACAAGCGTCAACATACCACGAATAATACTTTTCATCGCTCTTTTCGGTTCTCGAAAGAGTCGGCTGGGGATCCGATCTAAGTCCTAAATCTGCAGATTTAGCTTCATCTCTCTGCTCTTCGGTAATATATCCGTTTTTGCACATTTCATCAAGAACCCAATTACGGCGATTCTTGTTGTTTTCGGGATAGTCATACGGGTCGTAGTTTGAAGGCGATTTTGTTATTGCCGCAAGAGCAGCTGACTGAACAAGCGTCAGCTCGGAAGCCTTTTTATCAAAATAGTAATATGAGGCAACTTCAACACCGTCAACACCGGAGCCAAGGTGTATAGTATTGAGATATGCAGCAAGAATATCATCTTTTGCATAGTTTTTCTCAAGATATCTTGCGCGCATGATCTCGCGGATCTTACGCATATATCCCGAAACACCGTCGGTCGCATCATCATTGGTGAGATTTTTAACAAGCTGCTGAGTTATAGTAGAACCGCCCTGCTGAGAGCCTAAAAAGCCGGTCATTTCATTCAGAAGAGCCGCGATTGTTCTCTTCCAATCAACGCCCTCGTGGTCTTTGAATCGCTTATCCTCCGCGGAAATAAACGCATTCTGCATATCCTCCGGGATCTCCTCAATGCTT
>CAVGWP010000078.1:0-4777 GCA_963633095.1 bacterium
GCAAGAGCCTTGACAATATCGCCGGAATACTTGATTCCGCCGTCTGCAATAACGGGAACATTAAACTTAGAAGCAACACAAGCGACATCGTAAACCGCAGTGAGCTGCGGAACGCCTGCACCTGCGACAACTCTTGTCGTGCAGATAGAGCCGGGGCCGATACCGACTTTAAGCGCGTCCGCACCTGCGGCAATAAGAGCCTCAGCTGCCTCGGCAGTCGCAATATTTCCGACAATAAGCGTTACATCGGGGAACGTCTTTTTAACCGCCTTTGCGGCTTCGATAACATTTTTACTGTGTCCGTGCGACGAATCGAGAACAAGCGCGTCTACCTGAGCGGCAACAAGTGCACTCGCACGGTCCATAAGATTTGAAGTGATTCCGATACCCGCACCGCAGAGCAGTCTGCCGTCCTTATCTCTTGCGGAATTTGGATAGCGGACGGATTTTTCAATATCCTTTATTGTGATAAGTCCCTTAAGCTCGAATTTCTCGTTGACGATCGGGAGCTTTTCGATCTTGTGCAGACGAAGGATCTCCTGCGCCTCGGCAAGAGTTGTTCCCACAGGTGCTGTCACAAGGTTGTCCTTTGTCATAACCTCGCTGATCTTAACATTGAAATCAGTCATGAAGCGAAGGTCGCGGTTTGTGATGATTCCGACAAGCTTTTTGTTTTCGCAGATCGGAACGCCGGAGATCTTATATTTCGCCATAAGCTCATTTGCATCGTAGACATAGTGATCGGGAGACAGGAAAAACGGATTGACGATAACACCGTTTTCCGAACGCTTAACACGGTCAACCTCGTCCACCTGCTGTTCGACCGACATATTTTTATGAATGATGCCGATACCGCCCTCACGAGCAATCGCAATAGCCATCGGAGCTTCCGTCACGGTGTCCATAGCGGCGGTGAGGATCGGGGTGTTGAGCGTTATCTTGTCGGAAAGGCGGGACTTCAGATCGCAGTCCTTAGGGATGATCTCCGACATTCCGGGGATCAGCAGAACATCATCGAATGTAAGACCTTCCTTGCCGAATTTTTCACTGAAATTGGTATTGAGCATGGCGAAACCTCCGCAAATTTATTTATATAAAATTTTATCACGAAGCTCGCGAAATGTCAACATTTTTAGCCCTATTATGCGTTTTATATATCTCCGCCGCCGCTGCCGCGGAGGGCAGGACGCGGGAAGTTCCAGCGGTGGGTTATCTTTTGTACCCGACAATAAGTCGAGCGTGCATAGCAGCTCTGCTGCCCGTTGCCACGGTGACAGAGGGGAGGCTTTGACGTGGGGAGTTTCTGCGATGGGAATACAAAAAATGCTCGACAAAAAGTTAGGTTCTTGTCGAGCATTGAAAATTGGTCATTATGACAGCCGACCACGGCATAGCAACCGTGCTAACGGTCGAGCAATAAAAGTTGGATAAGATGTATCTACCCACGGCAAACCGACTTCGTCGGCGGCAAACCGACTTCGTCGGTGCCGGTTAGCGTTTGGACCAAGTGGAGGGAGTGAATGCAAGCAGGAGAGGATATATCTCCAATCTGCCGAGCAGCATTGCCGCCGACAAAACAAACTTCGACAACGCCGAATAATCCGCGAAGCTTCCGGCAGGTCCGACCATACCGAATCCGGGACCGACATTATTAAAGCAGGTAACGGCGGCGGTGAGATTGGTTTCAAGACCAAACGGTTCAAGACACAATATCAAAAAGATAACAAACAGCGCCACTGTGTACAGCGCAAGATAAGTGCCGATACCGTTTATCGTGCCGTCGTCAACACGCTTGCCGTCCATCTTGATAACTCCGACCGACCTCGGATGCAGCATTCTCGCAAGCTCTCTGCGTATCACTTTAAACAGCAGCACGACTCTCGACAGCTTAAAGCCGCCCGCAGTCGAGCCGGCACATCCACCGATAAACATCAGTGTGAACAAAATCCCCTTCGACAGATCGGGCCATGCGTTGAAATCGGCTGTTGCATAACCGGTCGTCGTGACGACCGATGACACCTGAAACGCCGAAAGCCGCAGAGAATCCGAGAATGAATGATAGATCGGATAAATATTGTAGGTTATCAGTGCGACGCTTGCTATAACCATTCCAAGATAGCCCCAGAGCTCCTGACTTTTCAGCACAGACCTGAAACGGCGGATCAGACAAAGGTAATATAAATTGAAATTCAAACCGAACATCAGCATTGCAATAGTCAGCACCCATTGAAGATACGGGTTGTAGGAAGCGACGCTGTCCGCTTTAATGCCGAAACCGCCCGTGCCTGCCGCGCCGAACGCGTGAACAAAGCTGTCGAAAACGCTCATTCCGCCGAACATCAGCAAGGCAGCGGTAATCGCTGTCATTGCGAGATAGATAAGATAAAGGATCTTAGCGGTGTCTTTAAGTCTCGGCACGAGCTTGCCGAAAATCGGCCCGGGAACTTCTGCACGAAGTATATGGATAGAACGGTCTCCCGCCGGCATAATCGCCATAATAAACACCAAAACACCCATACCGCCGACCCAATGCGTAAAGCTGCGCCAGAAAAGCATACCATGGCTCATTGCTTCGACATCGCGCAGGATAGACGAGCCGGTTGTCGTAAACCCGCTGACCGTTTCAAAAAACGCATCAGCAAAATGCGGGATCTCTCCCGAAATAATAAAAGGCAATGACCCGAAAAACGAAAGCGCAAGCCACGCGAGTGCAACGATTATAAAGCCCTCTTTCGCATAGATGACTTTATTCCCGGGCTTGAAAACAAGTGTCAGCACAAAGCCGAGCGAAAGCGTTATCCCGATAGTGATAAGAAACGCCGTAACACAGGCTTCACGATATATCAGTCCGACGATCGTCGGCAAACAAAGCAAAGCCGCCTCGAGCTTTATCATCTGACCGACCATATAAAGTATCATTCGTCTGTTCATGCAAAGCGCCTCATTTCAACACATCGGAAAGGTCGTTCAGACGCTGATCGCCCGCAATAACAACGACCTTATCGCCGGCTAAAATATAATCGTCGCCCGCCGGAATAATAGTTTTTCTGCCGCGGATAATGCCCGCGATCAGAATATTCGGTTTAAGCTCAAGGTCTTTAAGCGGAACACCGTTGAGCTTTGAATCGCTTTTCGCATTAAATTCAATAGCTTCGATCTTACCGTCCATCAGCTTATAAAGCGTTTCGATATTGCTTCCGAGCGAGTTCTGAAGTGCTCTCGCGTACTGCACCAAAATATCCGATGTTATCTCTCTCGGGGAGATAACACAGTCAAGTCCGAGCTTTTCCGCCATCGATGAAAGTTCAGGGCGGTTGACCTTTGCAATGACCTTCGATACATTCCTCGACGCCGCGAATATCGAGATCAGAATATTCTGCTCGTCCATACCCGTCAGAGCGACAAATGCGTCCATCTGGTCAAGTCCCTCTTCACGCAGAAGCTCCTGTCCCGCGCCGTCCCCGTGTATGACGACTGCACCGGGAAGCTCCTCGCAAAGTTGCTCGCATCTCTTGAGATCCTTTTCGATTATCTTGACGGTATTGCCTGCACCGACCAGTTTTTTAGCAAGGTAATACGCAGTCTTACTGCCGCCGAGGATCATGACATTCCGCGCTCTGCCCTTGAGCACACCGATAAGCTTCAGCAATTTCTGAATTTCGGCAGGAGCGGCGGTAACGCCGATCTTATCGCCCGATCGGAGTGTGAAGCTGCCGTCCGGAATAAAGACCTCGTCGCCGCGCTGAACCGCACAGACAAGGAATTTCGCCTTAAAACGCTGGCGCAGTGTTCCGAGCTGCAGACCGTCCACCACAGAGTCGGGACGGATACGCAGTTCGATCATCTCGAAGCTGCGACGTGAAAATGTTTCTATCTTAGCCGCGCTCGGGAGCTTTAATATGTTGAAAAGCTCACGCGCTGTCTGCTGTTCGGGGTTTATCGCCATCGAAAGGTCGAGCTGCTGACGCATAAATCCGAGACTCTGATCATTGTATTCAGGGTTGCGGATTCGGGCGATAGTGCGTTTCGCGCCCATTTTGCGGGCAATAAAGCAGCTGAGCATATTCAGCTCGTCCGACCCTGTCACCGCGACAAAAAGGTTAGCTTTTGAAGCGTCCGCCTCGTCGAGCACAGCGTAGTCGGCGCAGTTGCCGCAGACGCACATAACATCATAGATATTGGTGATCTCATTGATAACAGCAGGATCATCGTCGATTGCGACGACATCGTGCCCCTCGGAAACAAGGCTTGAGAGTATTGTCGAGCCGATTTTTCCGCAGCCTGCAATGATTATCTTCATTAGTTTAAGTTCCCCTTTTGATAAAATAAGGTTTTTACTACATTGGATTTTACCACAATATTATCCTGTTTTCAAGCCCTTTATTCGGTAAAATACCGTTTTGACGAAGAGTATACAGAGTTTTTTGAAAAAAAGACCGAAGAAAGCTTAAAAATAGGGTTGCAAAATGAAAATCAGTGTGTTATAATCTAATGCAGATTGCGATTTGTCGTGAGCAAAGCATCGCATCGCTCCGATTTAAATCTAATGCAGACCGTATAAATTCACATTTGCAGGTACGCAGGATCGTAAATAATATCCGGGTGTAGCGCAGTTGGTAGCGCGCTTGTCTGGGGGGCAAGAGGCCGTGGGTTCAAGTCCCGCCACTCGGACCAGAAAACAGAGTCAAACCGTTTGGTTTGGCTCTGTTTTATTTTTTTGTGCGGGACTTGAACAGGAGGGAGCGAAGCGGAAGAAAACAGTCCGGTGGACTGTTTT
>CAVGWP010000079.1:0-4724 GCA_963633095.1 bacterium
GTCGAGAGCTTATGAAATTCACACAAAAAGAGGTATTGCAATTCGTTGATGAGAACGATGTCAAGTTTGTAAAGCTTGCGTTTTATGATGTCCTCGGACTGCTTAAAAATATTTCGGTGCAGGCAAGAGAGCTTCAGCTTGCATTTAAAAAGGGCTTTCCTGTTAATGCAAAGGCGGTTGAAGGCAGAGCCTGCAGAAACGATAGCGAATTGCTTTTGTTTCCCGATCCCGCAACGCTGACGATCCTTCCGTGGCGTCCGCAGGACGGCTGCGTTGCCCGCCTTTTTTGCGATATCAAAAATACGGACGGTTCGGATTACGCCTGTGATACACGCGCGTTTTACCACCGTTCTGTCGCAAGATGCGGCGACCTCGGTCTTGAATGTAAAATCGGTTTCAACTGCGAATTTTATCTTTTCAGAAACGATGAATACGGCGACCCGACTTTCACTCCGCATGATGAGGCAGGCTATCTTGATGTTGCGCCGCTCGACCGCGGAGAGAATGTCAGAAGAGATATTCATTTCACACTTGAGCAGATGTCGATAATTCCGCAAAGCTCGCACCATGAGACAGGTCCCGGTCAGAACGAGATCGATTTCAAGCGGTCGGACGCTTTTGCCGCCGCCGACAGATTTGCAACCTTCAAGTCGGTTGTTAAAGCGATCGCGGCAAGAAACGGCGTTTATGCGTCGTTCATGCCGAAACCGCTCGCCGACAAGCCCGGCAGCGGACTGCACATGAAAGTCTCCGCACTCAAAAATGAAAAAGGCTTCTTCGGCGCAGGTGGAAAAGTAACGCCCGAGGGCGAGCGTTTTCGTGCGGGAATAATCGCGCACCTGCCCGAGATAACATTGTTCACATCGCCTCTTGTCAATTCCTATGAGCGCCTTTGCGGTGAAGTCAATGCGTCCGACATTGTGAAAACGCCGTTCAGCAGAAGCGATGATACAAAGTTCTCAATAAATTCACCCGATCCGTCCTGCAATCATTACCTCGCAGGCGGCTTGATAATAGCGGCAGGCTTATCCGGACTTGAAGATGATTTTGTGCCGGATTCAAAGCCGCTGCCGTCCACATTAAAAGAAGCCATCGCGGCGGCGCAGAACAGCGAGTTTGTTAAAAACACGCTGCCGCCGGAGATCACAGATCTTTATTGCCGCTTGAAAACAGAAGAATGGGAGCTTTGCAATTCGGGCAAATCGGCTAAGGATGAGTTGTTTCGCAGAGAGTTTTTATTCGTCTGAGCAGACCTTCTGAGAGATCGAGACTTTTTTCGGAGGTGATCTTATGGAAAATCTTCTCGTCGTCTGTTCTTCTGCAAAAAACGAAAAAAGCATAGCGGCTCTGGCGGGATCGTTTTTCAAGTATAAGACTACCTTTGCAAAAAACGGTCAGGAAGCCCGCAGGCTTGCGGCTCAAAATGAGTTTGATATTGCTGTCGTAAATTCTCCGCTTACCGATGAAAACGGGGTCGATCTTGCAATAACGATCTCGGAAAAGTATACGACAGGCGTTGTTTTGCTGGCATCGGCTGAATTTTCGGCGGACTTTCAGCAGCAAACCGAAAATTACGGTGTTATGACAATAGAAAAGCCGATAAACCGAACGCTGTTTTACCATTCGATAAGGCTTTTAAATGTAGCGCGGCGCAAGGCTCAGGGCATAAAACAGCATTCCGTTGATCTTGAATCGAAGATCAGCGAGATGAGAATGGTCGAGCGAGCAAAGGCGGCGCTTATAACAAGGCTCAGCATGAGCGAGGATCAGGCGCATAAATACATACTCAGGCAGGCAATGGATATGCGCGTGTCAAAAGCTGAGATCTCAAAGAATATCATCAGGACTTATGAGTACTGATCATAATATATCAAAACGGAGGAATGAAGAAAAAATGAGTGAAAAAGCGTATCTTGTTTTGGAAAACGGTACGGTTTTCGAGGGCAAAAGCTTCGGTGCGGATAAGACCGCGTCCGGTGAACGATTCACCACGGGCGAGGTCGTTTTCACGACTGCTATGACAGGCTATCTCGAAACACTGACCGACCCGAGCTATTTCGGGCAGATCGTAGTTCAGACTTTCCCGCTTATCGGAAACTACGGGGTAATTCCCGCCGATTTTGAGAGCAAAACCCCTGTTGTTAAAGGATATATTGTAAGAGAATGGTGTCAGGACCCTTCCAATTTCCGAGAGGACGGTCGGCTTGACACCTTTTTAAAAGAGCGTGGTGTTATCGCAATGTGCGGAATAGATACCCGTCAGCTCACTAAGATCGTCCGCGAATACGGTGTTATGAACGGCAGAATTTTTGTGGGCGAGCTCCCCGAAAAGGCGGCGGATAAGCTTGCCGACTATAAAATAACAGACGCCGTCCGCTCAGTCAGCTGCAAAAAGCCCGAAGACTACAAAGCCGAAAACGGTTTTTGCAAGGTCGTGCTTATGGACTTCGGCGCAAAGGATAATATCAGAAGAGAGCTTGTAAAGCGCGGCTGTAATGTCACGGTCGTCCCGTCGGATACTAAAGCCGATGAGATCATCAAAATGAAGCCGAACGGTATCATGCTTTCAAACGGCCCGGGAGATCCGGCTGAAAATGTCGGCGTGATCGATGAGCTGAAAAAGCTCTCGCAAAGCGGTATTCCGATATTCGGTATCTGCCTCGGACATCAGCTTTTAGCCTTGGCGCACGGCGCTAAAACAGTCAAGCTGAAATACGGCCACCGCGGAGCAAACCAGCCCGCGGCCGACACTCAGTCGGGCAGAGTGTATATCACCAGCCAAAACCACGGATACGCTGTCTTATCGTCAACATTGCCGCCCGACGCTTACGCTTCGTTTATCAATGCGAATGACGATACCTGCGAGGGCGTGCAGTATACGAAGATCCCCGCGTTTTCGGTGCAGTTCCACCCCGAAGCGTGCGGAGGTCCGCATGATACCTCATTTTTGTTCGACAAATTCATCAGCAATATTAAGGAGGCGATGAGCAATGCCGCTGAATAAGGATATCAAAAAGGTAATGGTCATCGGCTCGGGTCCGATCGTCATCGGTCAGGCGGCTGAGTTCGATTATGCAGGAACACAGGCTTGCAGAGCACTCAAGGAAGAGGGACTTGAAGTTGTCCTCGTCAATTCCAACCCTGCAACTATTATGACAGATAAGAGCATGGCGGATAAAATTTATATCGAACCGCTCACGCTCGATGTTTTAAAAAGAATAATAATCAAGGAAAAGCCGGACAGCCTTTTGTCCACCCTCGGCGGTCAGACAGGTCTTACCCTTTCCATGCAGCTCGCGAAGGACGGCTTTTTAAGCGAGCATAATGTCCGCCTGCTCGGAGCAGACCCTGTTACGATCGACAAGGCGGAGGACAGACAGCAGTTTAAAGACACAATGGAGGCAATAGGTCAGCCGTGTATTCCGTCGCTCGTTGTCGAGGACATGGAATCGGCAATGGCGTTTGCCGGAGAAATGGGCTATCCGCTGATAATCCGTCCCGCATTCACACTCGGCGGAACAGGCGGCGGTATCGTCAATAACGACGATGAAATGAGAGAGATAACCGAAAACGGTCTTCGTATGTCCCCTATCCATCAGGTGCTTGTAGAAAGATGTATCTCAGGCTGGAAAGAGATCGAATTTGAAGTCATGAGGGACAGCAAGGGCAATGTTATCACCGTCTGCTCAATGGAAAACTTCGACCCTGTCGGCGTCCACACGGGAGATAGCATCGTCATCGCTCCGACAGTGACACTCGCCGATAAAGAATATCAGATGCTCCGTTCCGCAGCACTGAATATCATTTCAGAGCTGAAAGTCGAGGGCGGCTGCAACTGCCAGTTTGCGCTCAATCCCGATTCGTTCGAGTATGCGGTCATCGAGGTGAATCCCCGTGTTTCCCGCTCGTCTGCGCTTGCTTCCAAAGCAACAGGCTATCCGATCGCAAAGGTTGCGGCCAAGATCGCAGTCGGCTATACGCTTGATGAGATCAAAAACGCCGTCACCGGCAAAACCTGCGCTTGCTTTGAGCCTGCGCTTGACTATGTTGTTGTAAAACTGCCGAAATGGCCGTTTGATAAATTTGTCTATGCTAAAAGACTGCTCGGCACTCAGATGAAAGCGACCGGCGAAGTTATGTCGATCGGCACCTCGTTTGAGCAGGCTATAATGAAGGCAGTCAGAGGCGCGGAGATCTCGCTCGATTCGCTGAACAGCAAGAAGATAAACAAATTGTCCGACAGCGAGCTTAAAGAAAAGATCGCCGTTTGCGACGATGAAAGACTGTTTGTGATCTTCGCTGCGCTGAAAAGAGGCGTTGCGGATGTCGATTATGTTCATTCGATAACAAAGATCGATAAATGGTTCTTAAATAAGCTGATGAACCTCGTTGATATCGAAAAGCGCATGGCGTCCGAGCCGCTCAGCTCCGAGCTTTATAAGCAGGCGAAAATACTCGGCTACCCCGATAAGGTGATCGAGCGCATTTCGGGCAAAAGTATCGAAAATCCGCTTTATGCTTCATATAAAATGGTCGATACCTGCGCGGCTGAGTTCTCGGCACAGACGCCTTATTTCTACTCGACTTATGATACCGAGAACGAAGCTATCGAATACACCGCGAATAATTCTCAGGGCAAAAAGAAAGTCATTGTTTTCGGCTCCGGTCCGATCCGTATCGGACAGGGTATCGAGTTTGACTATGCTTCGGTCCAGTGCGTGTGG
>CAVGWP010000080.1:0-4469 GCA_963633095.1 bacterium
AACTAAAGATGATGATTATATTTACACAGAGTTTAAGCGCAAGGAAGAACAAATGCTTTTAATGAATTATCGCCTTTTGACCGAGGAGCAAAAGCGTCTTGTTTCCAAATATATAAAATCATTAGGGGACGGGGATAATAAAAAATGAAATTTTGTATCGCCCCCAAAGAGTATTTTAAAATGTTTCCAATGCCGCTTTCGGTTGCAGCAGACCATATAAAGCTATGTTCGGAAATGCAGCTTAAATCGCTGATCCTTTGTATTTCCGGCTGTGATAACTCCGAAATTGCAAGCAAGCTTGGGGCTACTGAAAATGAAATAATTGACGCTTTGAATTTTTGGGTACAGCGTGGTGTTTTGATAAATGATGATAATGCTGTATTGATAGATAGCGCTGAAACAAAGCCTCGTATCTCGAATGAAAGGCGCGGTTTGATGACCAAATCCAAGCCGAAAGCACACGAAGCGGCTATTCGTTGTTCTGAGGACGAGCGTCTTAAAGCTATGATGACGGAAGCTCAGCGTATGCTCGGAAGGCTTGTTTCGCCGTCGGAAGTCTCAACAATGATTTGGCTTCATGACAACCAGGGTTTGGATCCTGCTGTGATCCTAATGGCGGTTCAATATGCGGCGGCAGAGGGTGTTAAGGGCTTTTCATATATTGAAAATATGTGTATCGGCTGGGCGCGTGACGGCGTTCAGAATGTTAAAGATGCCGAAGAACAACTTAAAAAGTTGTATCTTCGCAAATCCGCATGGGGAATTGTTGAAAGCGCGTTTGGTATACCGCACCGTAAACCGACTAAAAAAGAGGGAGAGTATGCCGATTGCTGGGTGAATGAATGGGGCATGAAAAAGGAGTTGCTCGAAGCGGCTTATGAGCGCTGTATCGATGCAACAGGCAAGCTTGGATTCGGATATATCAATAAAATTCTCGATAAGTGGAATAAGTTTGGCATTGAGCATGTAAGTGAAATTGCGGAAAAAGAGCTGGAGAGCAAATCAAAGTCCAAATCTTCAAGTGTAAAATCATCCTACAATGTGGATAATTTAAAAAGCAAATTCAATCAATTTGAATAAGGGGACAGTTTATGAGTATCGACCGAAAATTTTATACCGATGCATTCAATTTGCTTGAAAAACGCAGACAAGCTGAAATGCAGGCATCAAATGACAAAAAGGCAAAGCTTTATATTAAACACCCCGAACTCAAATCTATTGAAAAACAGCTTGCTTCAAGTGCCGTTGTAGCGGCAAGATGCGCTATTTCGGGCGATAAATCGGGAATTGAAGAAACCGCTAATTTAAATCTCGATCTTCAGAAGAGAAGAAAAGAGATAATGAACGAAAGCGGTATTTCTTATGATGATCTGCTGCCGAAATATGAATGCAGTCTTTGCAATGACACGGGCTATCAGAAAGACGGTAAGCTTTGCATTTGTGTGAAAAAGCTTGCGAGAAAGCTCGCTTATGACGATCTTAACAATTCAACGCCTCTTGACAAATGTACATTCGGTTCATTCGATATAAATCTTTATCCAGAAGAAAACCGTATGACTATGCAGAAAATTTTCGATTACTGCAAGAACTATGCTAACAGCTTCAATAAGAACAGTGAAAGTCTGATGTTCATGGGTGCAACAGGACTTGGCAAGACACATTTGTCCTTAGCTATCGCAGGTGTTACGACCGAAAAGGGCGTAGGGGTTATATACGCTCCGCTTCGCAATATTCTCAGTCGGATCGAAAACGAGCACTTTTCTCAGAACAACACGACGCTTGAGAATGTCTGCAACTGCGACTTGCTTATAATCGACGATCTTGGAACAGAGTTTTCGTCTCAGTTCACAAAAAGCGTCATTTTTGAAATAATAAACACACGGCTTTTAAATTCAAAGCCTGTAATAATAAGCACAAATCTTGATGTACGCGAGCTTGAAAAGATGTATACAGAGCGTGTGGTTTCAAGAATTGTAGGCTGTTATCGCTGCTTTGAATTTGTCGGCCGTGATATAAGGCTTCAGGGCTGATATCAAGAAAGGTGTGAAGAAAATGGTAAACAAAAAAAGAGTTATCGAGGTTCTTAAAGAGGCGGGTGTTCTTAAAGAAGGGCACTTCTTACTCACTTCCGGCAGACACTCCGATAAGTATATGCAATGCGCTATGCTTTTCCGTAACACAAAATACAGTGAAGAACTTTGCGCTATGCTTGCTGATGAATTCAAGGACGATAATATTGAACTTGTTATCGGTCCTGCTCTCGGTGCTGTTCAGATGGCTTATGAAGTCAGCAGAACACTTAAAGTCGAAAACTTCTTTGCAGAGCGCGAAAACGGAGTTATGACTCTTCGCAGAGGTTTTGCCGTAAAGCCGGGTCAGCGTGTGCTTGTTGTTGAAGATGTTGTAACAACAGGCGGCTCTGTCAGAGAAGTTATCGATCTTGTTAAACAGGCAGGGGGGGTTGTCGCAGGCGTTGGTGTTATTGTTGACAGAACAGGCGGTAAGATCGATTTCGGCGCACCTATCAAATCCCTTTTGTCTATGGATATAAAATCATACGGAGCGGAGGAATGTCCGCTTTGCAAGGCGGGTGAAATCGATCTTGTCAAGCCCGGGAGCAGAAAAATCAAACAATAAAAAAAGTAAAAAGCCGTTGCACAGCGGACATCGGAAAAGAATGCGGGAAAAGTTTATGAAAAACGGTGCTAAAGCATTCTTACCGCATGAAATGCTTGAAATGATGCTTTTTATGTCTATCCCGAGAGGCGACACTAATCCGCTGGCACATCGCCTGCTTGATAGATTTGGTTCATTTTCAGGCGTGCTGAACGCTTCATTTGACGAGCTTATGCAAGTGGAAGGCATTGGAGAGTCCACTGCATTTATGATAAAACTTGTTCCTGCAGCGGCAAGTGTTTATATTGAAGACACTTGCAATTCAAAATCGTCTATGGTGTTGGTCAACGATATGGCGCATTTTCTCAGGTCTAAATATCTCGGTGCCAGAATCGAAACGCCGTCGGCAATACTGTTCGATGCGAAAATGCGTATAATCCGCTGGATGGAGATTGGCGGCGGCGGAACATTCAATTCGGAGATCATCTGCAAAAAGCTTGTTTCCGAGGTTGCTGTCAGCAACGCACCTTATACCGTTATATGTCATAACCATCCAAGCGGACTTGCTTTGCCGAGTGATGATGATATAGAAACCACTGAAAGAATTGTTGGGCTGCTCAGAACTGTTGATTGCAAAGTTATCGATCACATTATTTTGACAGATGACGATTATGTTTCAATGCGTAATTCACCGACATATTCGCATATTTTCAATCAGCCGTCGTAATCTTCGAGCAGGCTGTTGAGCTGAGTTTTACTGTGCAGGATGATACCGTCCTCAAGCTTTTCTCTGTCGCTGTTCGGTAGCGATTCAACATAAATATCATATATTTCATCAGGGGTGGGGTTGTTTTCTGTAAACAGCGCCACCTTTCCGCTGTATTCCTTCACGATATATGTCGGCTGAGTTGCCTTTGCGTTGTTTGAAAACAGGCCCAAAACTGCCGCAAATCCTATCACAACAGCCAGAAAAGCCGATGGAACAACAAACAAGTATGCTCTTTTCATTTAATCGCTCCTAAAGTTTTATTTATCGGTATTATTTTGAGCAATTTAGTCACAAATAAACTTAGCGGAGTGTAATAAAGGTAAAAAAATTGTAAGTTGAATTTTTTGAATTTATATGTTATAATTCTCTATGAACTTGTTTCACCTAACGACAATACGGATTTCCGTACCGCACAAACGGGAAAGAAGGTTAAAAGATGTCTGATAAATGGGATGATTTATTTGAATCGGATGATACTTCCGACGACTTTGATTGGGACTCGCTTTTCGCAGAAAACAATAGTTCCAAGTCTTATGATGATATTAAATCTAATATAGATATTTCGAAGGATGAGTCTGAGGATTTCGATCCCGACGGTACAAAGATGTTTGAGCCCGTCAAGCCTTATGATGATTCGCCTGTCGAAGCCGGATATTATGAAGATGGTTACTATGAAGATCCGCCTAAGCAGTATGATGATTACGACTACGATGACGATCAGCCTTTTATTTCAGATGATTTTAAAATAATTGATAACGATAGTCTTGATGACGCTCATTCTTCGCGTCGCGGTTCAAATAACAGCCGCGGCAAAAAAGGTAAAGCGAAAAAGAAAAAGTCTGTTCCTCGCAGAATAGGCAGAGCAATCATTTCGATCTTCCTTGTAGGCGTTATTTCGATCTGCTTGTTCATCGGAGCTTTTATGGTATATGTTTTCGCTTTTGTAGACGATACTGTTGACAATGACCTTTATAATCTCCAACTTGATTATACAACTATTATCTACGCTACCGACAGCGAGGGAAACGATGTCGAACTTACAAGACTGCATGCGGATCAAAACCGCGTTTGGATAAGCCTTGAG
>CAVGWP010000081.1:0-4405 GCA_963633095.1 bacterium
CGAGACATACCGATGTTAAAGAAATTCAGCGTATTCTGATGAACGACGACTGCTTCTTGCCTTACTGCAAGCGGCAGATCTCCGATCTCACGATGAAGGCTAAGGCGAGCCACGAAAAGCTCAGAAACGGAATTGAACGCACCGACGAGGGACTTTGTGTTTTAAAGCGCGGAGAAAAAGCGGTCTATGAATTTGAAAGCGCCGAGCATATCAAATCGGTACGGCTTGTTTTCGACAGCAACTTGAACCGCGATTATCCGAATATGCCTTGCCGAGCGGAGCTTCATGAAACCCGTTTTCATCTGCCGAAAACGCTGACAAAGGATTTCGATATTATTGCCGACGGAGAGACGGTCTGCGAATACCGCAACAACCGCCAGAGGCTTGTGAATATTCCGCTTGATGTTACTGCTCGGAAAATTGAGCTTATACCGCTTGAAACGACCGGTGCCGATGATTTCGGAATATTCAGCTTTGAAGTTATGTAGTGACGCAAAAAAGCACTTCATCAGTGGGTAGGTATAGAAATTTATAATTATTAAAAAACGGCATGGCCGCTTTTATAGCGACTATGCCGTTTTTTCTGTGGCTGCGTCCGGTAATGCAAACTCACCGATGCGGTTGTAAATAGATCTTGATATGCCGAACCCTGTGTTCATCGACCTTTTCAGCTTTGCAAACGTACTCCTTTTGCACGATGTCTCGAATGATTTCCGCTGACACTTGTTGGATTTAGATGCATTCCCGTACCAAGGCAAGGAAGTAGTCTGCGCTGCAAGATATGCACGATATGCCGCGGCGCAGATCATCAAAACAATAACTATAATAAACATTTTTTCATATTTAATATGTATCGTTATTCTTCATATAAGCGCGGATGAAGCTGAATGTCTTTTCCTCACCCTCTTCACTCAGCATATGAAGCAGCTTTTCTAAAAACTGCGCGGTTTCAGGATGGATCTTACGGCTGTCGCTTCGGCGCTGATAATATTCGAGCGCACTTTTATCGGTGTATTTCTCTTTTTGATAGATCTTGCTTGCGGCGACTCTGTCGCAAAACATCTCAACAACAAATTTAAGCGGCATTTTCACCGGAGCGACTTTATGCTCTTTTAAATTATAATCTGTCCAATATTCAAAATGATGACGGTTTCTGCCCTTATGGTGCATCCACGCAAGCGAATAGCCGTTTTGCTCGCGCTCGCCTTCGTTCGGACTTCTGACGCCGCTGTAATACTTCACGCCCTGACAAAATTCTGTGGGAGTGTACTTTGAAAGATCGTGTAGCAAGCCTCTCATCGGTATTCCCGCTTTAAAACAATGCGACATGACCTTGTGGCGATGTTTTGTTATAGTACGAAAATGTCCGAACAATTTTTTCAGCAAACAAGGTCATCTCCAGAATAAATTTCATAAATACATTATAACAAAGCTTTTTCGTTTTTTCAACGCAAAACACAAAATTCGGGACCCGAAATCGGATCCCGAACCGCATTACACCTCACAGTCGAGTGCTATGCTCGATACTGTATGAGCGTGCATATACTCTTTGACCACGCCCTTATGGTATTTGTCTTCCTGATACCGCTCAAGTGCCTGCATATCGTCAAGCAGGACGCTCAGTATCACATCATAAGACCGCTCGGAACGCAGAACATCTGTCCCGACGGTGATGCTTCGTATCTCCGGCACCTTGCCTTCCATTGAAAGAAGCACTTTTTTAGCCTCAAGGCGGGCTTCCCGACTATCGTCAGTCAGCTTAAAACAGACGAAATGCTTTATCATCTGCCGCCGCCTTACTTTGAAAGAAAGTCGTTCAGCTTTTTAACAAGCTCGTCAGCGTTTGCGCCGTGGACCTCGCAGGCTTCAGCAATAGTTTCGCCGCGCGATGCGGGGCAACCGAGACAATGCATACCCATCTCAAGGAAGAACGGTGCAGTCTCGCGGTTTGCGTCGAGAACATCGCCGATAATGGAATCCTTAGTTACTGTCATTTTATATCGTCCTTTCTGAAATTTATATTTTAAGCACCGATCGGACAAATTCCGAGCCGCATGGCGCAGGCTTGTCCATACACAGCGCATAAAAATCTGTTGTTTTCGATACCCACTCGAAATAATCTGCAAAGTTTTGCGCTTTAGCTGTTTTATAAGAGCTCACGATCGGCTTTGAAATACTGCGAAGCAGGTCTGCCCCGCTTTCGGTGAAGCCGAGCACACGAAGATACGGGCAGGCTTTGCCGCTTGTTTCAAGCACTGCGTTCATGATAACACGGCGGATTCGGGAAAGTGTGTATCTTTTGGTTTTGATAAGCATTAGAAGTTCGTTCAGACTGCCTGCCGTGCGAACGGCGGAATAGATCCTGTTGTGCAGACCCTCCGAAACATCATAAGCCGAAAAGTCATCGGCGTTCATCAGGCGAAGCTGCCACAAAACAGCCGATTCGGCGTTTTCTATTCGGGCAGGCACAAGGTCTTTATAAATATTATAAGCAGTTTCGGGCACAAAATTCCGATAGTCTTGTCCGCTCAAAATCAGTTCACGCACCGCCATTGCTCCCGCGATCGTGCCGACCGCGGATCTGTCATCATGCATTGCGCCGACCCGCTTGACTGCGATCGGCTCTAACGCTCCGAGCTCGTTTACTGCACGGATATATTCGACCGCGAGGATATCGTTCGGTGTGTTTAAAACGGCGGCTGTGTCATCCCCGAAGATCTCGGCGACCGCATCGCTTCTCGCTTTGGCATAGGTGCCGCCCGCACGAAGCCGCTGCGCTGTCGATTCGTTCACGCGTTCATCGGCGGCAGCAAAAGCGGCTTTTCTCAGCATGGATAAATCGCCGCACTCGGAGCCGAATGCAATATGCGTCGCGCCGGCGGATATAAGAATATCAACGGCGGCATGGGCAAAGTCCCGTGCGCTCGAAAGAGCGGATTCGACAGGCAGTTCAAGCACAAGATCGACGCCGCAGAGAAGCGCAGTCTCGGCTCGTTCAAACTTGTCAAACACAGCGACATCGCCGCGCTGAACGAAATTTCCGCTCATGACCGCTATGACAATATCGCCTGAGCGTTTCACAGTGTCTATCAAAAATTTATGGCCGTTATGAAACGGATTATACTCCGCGACAATGCCGATTATTCTCAATAAAACACCGCCTTTTTACTGCTTGCGACTTTAGTATAACACTTTTTTTTGAATTATTCAAGCATTTTGCATTGCAAGAATATGAATTATATGTTATCATAAAATAAATGCGAAAGCGAGGCTTTTAACATGGACATTTTTAACGAACAGCTTTTAAAGCGCAATGATCGTCCGATCGAAAAGGCGATGAAATATGCGATCGCTGCTATTGCAATACTGGCTATTATTTTGTGTATTGTTTGCGCGGTTATGGGGTTTCTGGGCATCTTTTCGGGTGTTATGATAATTGTGGCTCTCGGTATCGGTGCGGCGGCATTTTTTTATCTTAAATCGTTGAATATCGAATATGAATACTCGCTCACAAACGGCGAATTCGATATTGATAAGATCACGGGCCGTTCAAAAAGAAAGCATATGTATTCATTCAAATTAAACTCGGTTGAAGAGTTCGGGCATTATAAAATTGATAAAGAAAAATTTGCTGAGCGCAAGTTTGATTTCAGGGTCTCGCCCGCTAATCTAAATGAGGACGGACTTTATTACTGTGTTGTCCGCGATTCTCAGCACGGTGTCGGTCTGATTGTTTTACAGCCGAACGACAAAATGAAAGACGCAATGCGTATCTTTATTCCTAGGCAGGTGCAGGGCGATGTTCTCCGTAGGGATTGATCTTGTTGAGATCGCGAGGATAGAACGGTCTATCGGCAGCGAGAGCTTTTGCAAAGGCGTTTTCGGAGATAGGGAGCTTGGCGAATTGAAAAGCCGCAGACCGCAGAGTTATGCGGCGGCTTACTGCGCCAAGGAAGCGTTTGCAAAGGCTCTGGGGACAGGTGTTCGCGGCTTTAAGCTGACAGAGGTGCAGCTTTTGCATGATGATCTCGGCGCGCCGTATTTATCGCTCAACGGGAAGGCACAGCAGTTGGCACTTGAAAAAGGCTTTGAGCATTTTTCGGTGAGCGTCAGTCACGACGGCGGATTTTGCACCGCGATAGTGCTTGCGGAAAAAATAAAGGAGAAAAAATGATTGGATTGAAAAGAGGCAGTGTTTGCCTTGCGGATCATCAAAAAGAATGGGAGATCGAAGCCGAAAAGGGTCAAAATGCACCGTAAGTTTTTGGGGTAACGCAAACACAACTGCACTGTAAATGGGACAGGTTGTGCGGTATAATATAGGTAGAAAGAACAAGGAGAATATAAGCGCACAGTGCACAACGGCACAAGGAGGAATGGATAATGAAACGAAGAATCACAGCGG
>CAVGWP010000082.1:0-4399 GCA_963633095.1 bacterium
TTCGCGTATTAAACAAATGAATATCGAAATGATACTTGTGTCAAACGGCAAGAAAAAGCGGCTTGATCGTTTCGCAAAGTTGCTCGGGCTTGATTGCTTTTGCATGGCTATGAAGCCGTTTCCGTTTAAATTAAAAAAGGCAATAGAGAAGCTCGGAGTTGATAAAAGCAGCGTTTTGCTTGTCGGCGATCAGGTGTTCACAGATATTCTCGCGGCTAATCTTGCAGGTATCAATTCGGTGCTTCTAAACCCGATAGAGCTTGAAAAATCGCTCAGCTTTCGTGTTCGGCGCTTTTTTGAGAGAAAGATAAGAGCAGATCTTAAAAAGGAGGACAAGTGATATGACAGCAAAGTTCGGACCCGCCGGTAACTCTGATGCATATGCCGCGGCGGGCTACAAAGGAAATGTCGATGCTCCGGAATTTGTGAGCAGTATTGGGCTGGACGCTTATGAGTATCAGTGCGGCAGAGGCGTCAGAGTCAACGAAAAGACAGCGCAGGAATTCAGATCAAATGCAGAGCGATTCGATGTTGCCGTGTCGCTTCATTCGCCTTACTATATATCTCTTTCCTCGATCGAAGAGGAGAAGCGCATGAATTCCATTGGATATATACTCGACAGTGCTAAAGCGGTCAAAATGCTCGGAGGAAACAGAGTTGTCGTTCATTCCGGATCGTGCGCAAAGATCTCGCGGGAGCAGGCACTTGAGCTTTCGATAGATACTGTTAAAAAAGCACTTAATGCGCTTGATGAAAACGGACTTTCGGATATTCGCATTTGCCCTGAAACGATGGGTAAACTCAATCAGCTCGGCACACTCGATGAAGTCATTGAGATATGCAAGCTCGATGAAAGGTTGATTCCTTGTATAGATTTCGGACATTTGAATGCGAGAACGCTCGGTTCGATCAAAACCATAGATGATTATCATGATATTATAAAATCGATAGGAAATTCACTCGGTGAATACCGAATGAAGAATTTTCATGCGCATTTTTCAAAGATAGAATACACCGATAAGGGCGAGAAAAAGCATCTTACCTTTGCCGACAGCGTCTATGGTCCAGACCCTGAACCGCTGTGCGAGCTTATCGCGAAGTATGATCTGTGCCCGACGATTATTTGCGAATCCAGCGGCACACAGTCGGACGATGCGCTGTTCATGAAGCAATCATATAAACACGCGCTCGGTATTTGAACGGAGGTGTAGATTATGCAGCAGGAACTTGATATTCAATGGTTTCCCGGTCATATGACCAAGACGCGGCGCAGAATGCAGCAGGATCTGCCGCTTATCGATCTTGTCGCCGAACTGATAGACGCAAGGATACCGTTCAGCAGCCGCAACCCCGATCTTCCCGAGATGATAGGAGATAAACCTCGGCTGATACTTCTCAATAAATGTGATATGGCGGATCAGGAGATAACGCAGTTATGGGTGAACTACTATAATTCAAAGAAGATCCCTGCACTTTGTATCGATTCCAAAACGGGGAGCGGATTTAATAAATTCATTCCGAAGGTGAGAGAAATACTGTCCGATCGCTTAAAACAGCTTGAAGCTAAAGGCATGGGCGGCAGAACGCTGAGGGTTATGGCGGTCGGTGTTCCGAATGTCGGCAAGTCATCTTTCATAAACCGTCTTGCAGGCGGCAGTAAAGCAAAAGTAGCAAATCGCCCCGGTGTGACTCGCGGTGCTCAATGGTTTATGATCGATAAGTGCATTGAACTTATGGATACTCCCGGCGTGTTATGGCCTAAATTTGAGGATAAAACAGTGGGAGAACGGCTTGCTTTTACGGGTGCTGTTAAGGATGCAGTTGTTGATATTGAGCTTTTGGCGATGCGTTTGCTTGCAACTTTAAGATCAAATGAAAAATATAAAGAAATGCTTAAAACACGATACAAGCTTGAAGACGAGTGCTTTGAGCTTGACGATTATGATCTGTTATGTGAGATCGGAAAAAAGCGAGGAATGAAGATCTCAAAAGGCGAGATCGATACCGAAAGGTGCGCCAATATGCTGCTTGAAGAATTCAGAAATATAAAGATCGGTCGGATAACGCTCGAAAAACCGTCGGAGGTGTAAAAATGCCTGATTACAGCGTTGAATATGAACTTATGGAACACGGCTATCATGTTATCTGCGGTGTTGACGAAGCGGGCAGAGGACCGCTTGCGGGTCCTGTTTGCGCGGCTGCGGTGGTGCTTGAACCCGATACTGTTATAGAGGGGCTCGATGATTCCAAGAAGCTGAGTGAAAAGAAAAGGGAAGTGCTTTTCGATGTTATTAAAGAAAAAGCTGTTGCATATTCGATAGCACTCGTTGATAACAAACGAATTGACAATATCAACATTCTTGAAGCAACATTTGAGGCTATGGAACAGGCTGTTGACGGTTTGCAGACGGAAACTGACTGTGCAATAATCGACGGAAACGCTGTTCCGAAAAATCTTAACATCCCCGCTGTCAGCGTTGTTAAAGGAGACAGCAGATCTATGTCAGTCGCGGCGGCGTCCATACTCGCTAAGGTGACAAGGGATAGGCTTATGTATGAAATGGCGGAAAAGTATCCCGAGTATGGCTTTGAGAAGCATAAGGGATACGGCACTGCGCTTCATCGTGAAGCAATAAAAGCTCATGGGCCGTGCGAGATACATCGAATGACGTTTCTTAAAAACATACTTAAATGAGCAGTGTGAAAGGCAGCGGTGCAGTCGGTGAGGAATATGCCGCAAATTATCTTTCGGATAAGGGCTTTTCGATCGTCTGCAAAAATTTCAGAACAAGATTCGGAGAAATTGACATAATTGCGGCAAATGATGAATATTTGTTATTTGTCGAAGTTAAATCGCGAAGCGGCAATTTCAGCTCGGCGCGCGAGGCTGTGACTGTGCAAAAACAGAAAAAGCTCATTATGACAGCGCTGATGTATCTTGAACAAAACAAATGCGAACTTCAGCCTCGGTTTGATGTTATCGAGGTCTATTTTCGCTCTAAAACCGATCTTTCGCCGATAAAGCTTTGCCACATAGAAAATGCTTTTGATGCGGAGGGAACATATTGAAGTATTTTGACCTGCATTGCGACACGCTCAGCAGATGTGATGAAAAAAACTGCGGTATCAACAGAAACGACTGCGCGGTTGATACAGCCCGATTGTCAAAATTTGATGAATGTTATCAGGTGTATGCCGCATTTATGCCGGACGGGCTTTCGCCGAAAGGCGCGCTCGAACGATTTAACAGGCAGTATTCGATCTATAAATTTTCGGATTTTCAGGGAACAGGGCATATTCTCTCTGTTGAAAATGCAGCGCTTTTGGATCACAGTCTGTATCGTCTGGGTTATTTGAGAGAGTGTTCGGCCGCTATGCTTTCGCTCACTTGGAACGGCGAGAACTGTCTGGCAGGCGGCGCGGATACAGACAGCGGCTTGACCGAATTCGGAAGAGCAGTTGTATCAGAGTGCGAACGGCTCGGAATTATAATTGATCTTTCGCACCTTTGCGATAAAAGCCTTTATGAAGTGCTCGGCAGGATAACAAAGCCGCCGGTCGCTTCTCACTCGAATGCGCGAAGCGTTTGCTCTCACAGGCGAAATCTGCCCGATGATGCGCTGAAAGAGATATTCGGTGCAGGCGGACTTGTGGGAATAAATCTTTACCGCGACTTTTTGCGGGATGACAAAAAAGCCGATGAAAACAGCGTTTTAAAGCATATCGATAAAATGCTTTCTCTCGGCGGAGAAAATTCGGTTGCGCTCGGAACGGATTTCGACGGTGCCGATACCTGCCACGGTCTTAAAAATGTATCTGATATGCACAAATTATATAGTCTGATATCAGATAAATTCAACAAAAAGACAGCGGACAAAATTTTTTATGAAAATGCAAAGAATTTTTTTGACAAAACACCTTTTTTGTTATAAAATATAGAATGATGTATTAAATGAAAGGTCGGTTATGTGTATGAAGTTCACAAGCACCAGAGCAATGAAAGAACTTGAATCCGCTCAAACCATCACGCAAGGTATTTCCGAAGAGGGAGGTCTTTTTGTCCCGAATTCTTTTCCAAAGCTTTCGGATGAGTTGATCGGTAAAATGGTCGATATGGATTATAAGCAGCGCGCTTGCGAGGTGCTGCGCCTTTATCTTACCGACTTTACCGATGATGAGATAAAAAAGTGCGTTGAAGGTGCGTATGAAGGCAAGTTTGATGATAATGATCCCGCTCCGCTTTCGCTTCTGAGCGATAAAGCAAGCGTGCTTGAACTGTGGCACGGTCCGACCTGCGCATTTAAAGACATGGCGCTTCAGCTTCTTCCGCATTTGCTGACTGTTTCGGCAGGCAAGGTTGCCGAGGGTAAAACAATGGTTATCCTCGTTGCTACTTCCG
>CAVGWP010000083.1:0-4374 GCA_963633095.1 bacterium
TTTGAGAACCATCTGAATTTACACTACTCTCAAACTTCAGACTTGTGTTTGAAAGAAATGAAGTCGTTTGAGAACCATCTGAATTTACACTACTCTCAAACTTGCGCAATTGATAAATCAATGCGGGGCTTGTTTGAGAACCATCTGAATTTACACTACTCTCAAACAAGTCATCGGTGTTTCGTACAAGCGCTGCAGTTTGAGAACCATCTGAATTTACACTACTCTCAAACCCCTATGAAACGGCTACTAAGATTTTTGACGTTTGAGAACCATCTGAATTTACACTACTCTCAAACCCACATAGGGTTGATGTCGGTGTAGCCTTTGTTTGAGAACCATCTGAATTTACACTACTCTCAAACAGGTGACTTACAACGCTGATCGGGACGATTTGTTTGAGAACCATCTGAATTTACACTACTCTCAAACCTCAAATTTTGAGGGGAAAGCTCACTGCACTACAAACAGCGTTAAATTCAAATGATTTTCGTAGCGTTACATTTATGATTATAGCACATTTTAACGCAAAAAGCAATCAAAATTCGCACAAATCTTTATCGATGATCCTTATTTTTTCACATTTGTCCGTTATTTCGCTCATGTGATTTTCTATAAGTAAAACATATATCTTTTTATACTGCACTATTTTAACAAATTCCCGAAATTCGGATTCGCTCAAAACGGTTTTCAGATTCAATAAAATAAACAGATTCTTTCCGCAATACAAGTTTAAAAAGCTGATATATTCCATGATCCTTTCAGGCAGCGAGAGGCTCTCATCGTCGATATGAAAGCCGAACAGCTTTATTATACCGCTGAAATCCGGAATAGGGTCATAGTCCGCCTCGAAATCAAGCGACGCCATAATTGCCGCTCCCGCCTCGTTTATTTTATTGAGCAGCTCGCCGTCGGATAATAAATCGTATTCCTCGGCGGCGATCTGATTTATTTTATTTTGTATGGCTCTCGAACCGAAAGAAATTCCGAAAACATCGGTTATTATCTCGGTTTTCTTTGCAAAGTCTATCGGATCGTTCCCCTCAAACACGGCAAACCTTGATGAGCAGTTTTGCGATTGAAGCAGAATATCGGACACAAAGTTCCGGTAGAACACATTATTTTCGATCACCAGTGTGGATATTTCGTTTTCATTGAGTTCAATGGGCTTTTGCAGTTCGTAACACGAAAATGTCATAATTCAACAAACCTCTCGTCTGTGTCTATAATATCACCGCGATGATCGCCGAGAAGAAACTCCATTCTCGAAAACTGCTTTTCGGTGACAACTAATATTTGGATCAAACCCCTTGACGGCTTATTCTTTTGCAGATTTGTGTGGATCGAGTTTACGGCAGTTTGATTCAAAGCAATTTTGCAATATACCGATTCCTGCATCATCATAAATCCGCTTTTCAGCAAGTGCTTGCGAAATCTTGTGTACTCTCTGCGCTGCTGCGGAGTTTCTGTGGGCAGGTCAAAGAACAATATCATTCTCATAAATCTGTAACTCATATTCGGGAAACCTTATCTTTGAAATATCATTTTCATTGAGAGCCTCAAAAACGCTTTTGGAATAAATTTTGACAGCGTTCAGCATATATTGATTTTTGCCGTCGATCCGAACGCATCGATTGAGAGTTTGGACTAAAACCATTTTTTCGGGATGATCGAATTTCGAGAGATCGGTCTTCATTACCGTGTAGTCAATAAACGGGCGAAACGGCTCCATTAAATCGCAGGCAAAATTAAACTGATTGAACATATTATCGTGAAATATGCCTAGCTGCGTGGCATAGCCGTTTGCCGTTATTTCTCTTGCGAATGCCGATAAAATAATGCTGTATCCGTAGTTTAGCGCGGCATTTATGTTATTATCCGAGCTTCTGGAAAAGTCGATTCCGAAAAGCGAATTAAAATACACCTTTGCCGCATGACCCTCACGATTTGTTGTGTCTCCAGGTTCTATTTCGTTTGCGTATTCCCTCAGCAGCGCGATATTTTCTTTTTCAAATTCGTCGAGAACAGCGATCTGACCGCATATTTTTGCGCGGACGATCTCCGCCCACACAAATTTCTTTGTATGGGCGTTCCACTTGATCTGATTTCGGAATTTAAGTCCTGTGTCGTGGCTGCCGTAGAGCGGCAAAAACGAGCCGATGGGACATCGTTTTTCATCGCAGAAAAGAACTCCGATCTTTCTTTTCGCCAGTTCGCACATAAGATATGCTGTCAGCGATATTGCCGTGGACTCAAGCAGCAAGACGGCGATCTCGCTTATATGCACCCTTTTTATAGCCTCGGCATTTCTCACAATGAGATAATTCATTTTGTAATCGAGCTTTGAGTTGCTCGATACAACAACAATACGCCAGCTCATATTGCTTAAAGCAGATCGGTGCGATACCGATAAAGTCCGGTGACGGAGCTTTCAATAACAAAGGCAGACGCCGCTTTTTCGAGCGATTTTGAACTTGTTATATTTCCGATAACTTTTCCATCGCCTATTAGGCTCAAATCCGACATCCTTCGGTCGCAGGAGAAAAGCTTTAAGATCTCGAGCAGCAGGCGGCACTGATCTATCAGCGAGAGGGTGCAGAATTTATCGGCTTTTTCAAACAGCCTTTCCGACATACCCGAGAATATCCGGCTGTAAACCGGGGTTTGCAGCTTCTCGACAAAAAGCATAAACAGCTCTTCGTTACGCTCTGTGCAGATATTGCTTGTCGGTGAAAGCGGAATACCGTCCTTTGCTTTTGCCTCTGCACTGCGGGAAACATATTTCGATATTTCCTTGATATATTTCTCATCATTCTGCGACACCGAAAGCTGATAATCATGCTTAAACAGCAGACTTCCCCCTGATCTGCCCGTGATATACATCCGCTTGCCGTCCAGCTCGACAAGAGAATCCATCAAAAGTCTGCGATAAACTATCTTCGGCTCGATCAGTCCTAAGATCTCGGTGCAATACGCTATCGGATCTGATTCATAGAGCGGCTTTTTATAGATGAAAACAGGCTCTATCGTTCTCACTCTTTTTTTCTTCACCGTGTGCTCGACAACGCAGAAATAGGCTCCCGACACCTTGTTGTAGCCACCGTATTTCTCAATGGATCTGCCCTCCTTTATAGGGAGCTGACCTTTACCCGCCGACATGATCTGAAGGTCAAACAGCGCACCTTTCTGTTCAACCGGCTTTCGTGTGACAAGGATATTGTTTTTGCTCATAACCGCTTTCACTTTGGCTATGGTTTTCGGCTTTTCCCACGCGCCTGCAACATCGTAATTGAACACTTTGTTAAGGCTGTATTTCTCGCTTTTTATGTTTTTAAGGAAGTTCGATGTGAACTTTGTATCGTAGACATTGCCGACAACGATATTGAGATAAGCGTCCTTCGCATGGTGCAGATCGTTGACATCGCGGCATTTTGAAAGTTTAAACTCCTGCCTGAAATCCGAAACATTGCCCGCCTTTGAATAGACTATCTTTGTCCCTGCGTTTTTGTACAATGCGGTCATAATTTCGGCAAGCGCTTTTGTTGACTGCCGTGTTTCGACAAGCTGCCTTGCAACAAACGATGAAAGCTCATCTTCGGAGAGAGATGTTTGTCTTACCAGCCGTTCGTATTTTTTCGGGCTGATCATGTCCTTTTGCTTTAAAGCATACCAAAATGCCGCCATTTTTTCTCTGATCTCCGATTTTATCGGATATTTATCGCCTTTTTCAAGATTTTCATTTCTTAAAACAAGCACACGGTTGTCGAGGCTGTCGTCCTTAATACGCGACTGCGGGAAAATATGATCTATATCGTAGAGATTTTTGTTATCAAGATTTTCGAGGTCGATACGCTTTTCCGAATACATACTTTTGCCGAACTGCATATAGTATAGATAAAGCTTGTCTTTTCTCAGGTCGCTGTCATTGCAGGCGCAAAGGGAATCATAAAGCTCAGTGTATTCTTTTTTGCACGATTTATAGAGCGCGAGCAGCTTTTCTTTTCGTGATACAGTGCGCTTTTTCTGATTGGCGTCGTTTTGGTCGCGTGCGACTTCAATGAATATCTTTTTAGGCGCAGACTTTTTGATATCCACGATCTCATCGACTATTTTCACAGTCTGAAGCAGGCTTCGCTTGACAGACGGCGAAACATACATCTCCTCGATCATGCTCCGAACGCTGTCACGCTCGCCGTATTTCTCTCTGCGATAAATATCGACATTCTGTTTAAACAGGTAATCTCCGCTCAAAAGCTGCATCAGATTGTTATTGGTTATGCGGAGCATATCGATGATCGAATGGGCTTCACCGTTTTTATCGGGTGCGTATATTTCAGAGAGCAGCGTTTTGGAAAGTCTGCCCCAATCCTTGTA
>CAVGWP010000084.1:0-4323 GCA_963633095.1 bacterium
GCACCTCTGCATTGCTCTATCCTCGCCATAGGCAAAAGCCAAAATAAATAAAAAATAAATTGCATTTGGTCGTTGCAACCTCTTGCAATTTATTGTAAAACATTTTAACATCTGAATAAAAACCAAAAAAAGCTTGCATATTCGCAAAGCTTATGTTATAATTTTTATCAATCGGGGGTGTAGCTCACTTGGGAGAGCGCTTGAATGGCATTCAAGAGGTAGTCGGTTCGATCCCGATCATCTCCACCAGCAAAAAGGCACTAAGTTTATAGCTTAGTGCTTTTGTTTTTGTAATTAGCTGCAGTATGACGGGATCGAACCGGTTGCGAATATTCGTCGGTTGCCGCGAGGTACGAGACGGCGAGACGAATTAGCAATAATGCCGACAGCGTAAGCTGTCACGAGGTGCGAAGCATGCACCTCGATCCCGGTCAGCGGCACCAAAGGACAGGATCAAGTCTTTAGGCTTGGTACTGCCTTTTTGATTTGTGTGACTTGAAAGGGATCGAACCGGTTGCGAATATTCGTCGGTTGCCGCGAGGTACGAGACGGCGAGACGAATTAGCAATAATGCCGACAGCGTAAGCTGTCAAAAAAGCACCGAGCATAATATTATGCTCAGTGCTTTTTTAGATCAAATCTATTATTCGCTCGGGTTCGGGCTTGAATTTCGACTTAAAACCGTTTCTCTGCTCAACATAATTGATTATCTTTTCGGCGGTCCTGTTTATGCCTATTGACGAATCAAGCACAAGATCATAGTTATCTTCATCACCCCAGCGCTTGCCGGAAATATGTCTGTAATAAGACGCTCTTGCTTTATCGGAACGTCTGATATTTCGCTCCGCTTCCTCAATAGAATCACCGTAGACCTCCATTACACGAATAATGCGATAGTCCTTCGGTGCATTTATAAACACCTTAACCACATTGCTTCTGTCGTTTAAAACATAGTCTGCCGATCTACCGACGATAACACAGCTTCCTTCATCGGCAATTTTGTTTATGATCTTGCTTTGCGCAGCTACGGCGTACTGCACGACATTTGTGCTGAGATACAGATCGCGCATTACAGACGGCGAGTTTTTATTAATATCAGAGATGAACTCCGCATCTATTCCGCTTTCGTGAGCCGCGAGGGCAATCATCTCTTTATAATAAAACGGAAAACCTAGCCTCTCTGCGACCACCTTGCCTATCTGCTTGCCCGATGAGCCGTGCTTTCTCGCTATTGTTATGACAATGCCGGGTGACGACGGTTCAAGCCTTGCAGGTGCGTTTTCAGTCTTTTGGCTCCTGACATACTCATTTGAAAGAAAGTTTCGATAAAGCACAAATCCAACTATGCTTGTTATGACTTCTGTTACGGGAAATGTAAGCCAAAAGAAATCCAGTCCTGCTCTTGAGAATAGATATCCGAGCGGAACAAACAACACAACAGTTCTGACAATCGTCAGAACTGAGCTTTTCAGGCTCATGCCGACTGCCTGAAAGAACACCGGAAAGATCAGCGACACGACCATGGGAATAAAGCTGACGCCGACATAGTGAAAGCCGACTGTGCCTATTTCGATAACTGTTTTATCCGAGGTGAACACGCCGAGCATTTGAGACGGTATCGCTTCGAAGCAGATCGTTCCGATCGACATGAGCGCAATGCCGAATATAAGCGACCATAAAAGCGTTTTCTTGCACCGTTCTATATTTCTGGCAGCATAATTGAAGCTGATTACGGGAACTATACAGGTTTGCATCGCGCCGAGCGAAATAAAGAAAAATGTCTGCCATTTATAATAAAGTCCCAGCGCGGTTACTGCCTGATCGGAAAATTCCGCAAGAATAAGATTCAAGCCTAAGATATAAAATGTATAGGCGGA
Source organism: bacterium (assembly GCA_963633095.1). Classification (GTDB taxonomy): domain Bacteria; phylum Bacillota; class Clostridia; order Oscillospirales; family Acutalibacteraceae; genus RUG14109. Next base: position 1,878 of record CAVGWP010000084.1, read on the forward strand.
CTGCATCAGTATATTCGGCAGACCCAGTCGGAATGCTCTCGCAATCAGGGCGGGAAAGCAGGACGGATGAGGTACTTTTTGAAGCGCGCCCGGCATAACGATAAACATCGCAACAACCTGCCCTGAGACAGTTGCCACAGCCGCGCCTGCGATACCCATTTCGGGAAAGCCAAGCAAGCCGAATATAAGCAGAGGGTCAAGCGCGATATTCGTTATCGCACCTATGATCTGCGCGATCATAGGTGTTTTCATATCGCCTCTCGCCTGAAGTATCTTTGTAAAAATACTTTCAAAAAATATTCCGAAGCTCAAAGCGCAGACAATTCTGCCGTACGACACAACATCTTTCATAACCGCTTCCGAACCGGTTGACATTGCGGCATACGCAGGCATGATAAACCATGTAGTCATTGCGAAAATGAGCCAAAGTACAACGGCAAGCGGAAATCCGATGCCTGCATATTCATCAGCCCTCTTTTTATCGCCGGCTCCGAGTGAAGCGGAAAGCGCGGTATTGATGCCAACGCCTGTTCCGACCGCTAACGCAATCATGAGAAGCTGAAGCGGATAGACTATTGAAAGCGCAGTGAGTCCCGAATCGGAATATTTTCCGACAAAAAGACTGTCTACAATATTATAAAATGCCTGGACAAGCTGTGCGAGCATGATAGGCGGCGCAAGCTTTAAAATAATTTTGCTGATCTTCTCTTCGCCGAACAGCGTGGCTGTCTCCAATTTTTCCACATCCTATTTTAATCTTTAACATTGATTATACTATTTTTGACCGAGTGTGTCAACGGAAAACGCCGACAGACTGATTTTATGATTGGTTTGTCAATGATATGTTACAATCCTGAAAAGTCAAGGGGTAAATGCGAAAAAGCGCAAAAATTTTATTTTGACATGCTTTAAGCGGAAAATATGCTGTTTATGCAAGCCTCGTATATGTCCGCAGAGCTGTAATGATAAAAAATTTTTCGCCTTTTTCGATACTGCCGTATTGCTCGTTTGCTTTATCCCAAAGCTCACTTTGCTGTCTTGCGTATTCGTCCGTGGTTATTTCGCCGTTGCGGTATCTGCGTGTAAGGTCTGCCGCCTTGATCGCTATCCTCTCATCGGTCGTGCTGCTCTCGGTGAATGAATATTGCTTGCCATCAGAAAAAGCAGAAGTATTTTCTACTCCTGCTTTGCTGCTGTATAGCCCATTTGATACTTCTTGTATAATTCGCTGGCTTGATGCATTATCTCCTTTTCCGCTGGGTTGGTCTGACAAAATTCGTACATCTCTTGAATCGCTTCGTACTTGTTTTGTGTCGGTTGTATCACTGAAAACAAACCTCCCACCGACTGTATCGTACTTTCTCGGAACTGTTTCCGGAGCATATATGCGCATATATTCATGAATTGCTTTTTCGACTGTTCTATTGTTATCATCAAATCCCTCACTTATTAAATAATCAACAATTTCATACGAAAGATATTTATTTTTTTCAGAAAATTGATACACATCGACAACTTGAAAATCGTGCGAATTTTTACCTGTTATTTGCCTTTCGGAAATAATAAGTTTATTATCAATAGAAGTTGCTATAATATCCCCGACATTTGTATTCTCCAAATATCCGTTTTCGGAAATACTGTTGTAGTATTTTTTCCACTCTCTTTTGTCAAGCGCGTGATAATAATCATTTATTAGCTCACCTTGTTTATTTGCTCTGCTTAATTGATTATTATAATCTCCATTGTCGCTGTTGTCAAGCGGGAATAAGTGCTGTTTGCCGCTGTTCGATATGTCGGATAATTTTTTTGTATCTTTTATTGAATTTTCGCGTAAAATACTATTGACATCAGTAGCGGCTTGTGGTACTGTAGTGTCAGAAGCGGAATCACCCACTGTATCTACGCTTAATTGCGGTGCAGTCATTGAAAGTGATTCTGCTTCTATTATTTTCGCCTCATGCAAATAAAATTTACTATTACTATTATTGCGTGGATATGACTTTACAACAACGCCGACAATTGCATTTGTTCCATCAATCTTACCCTTAGCTGCGATAATAAGTCTATCGTACCCTTTGTTGTTATAATTTGCAACGCGAGAGATTATTTCGCCGCCCTCAATTACAGGTTTAATGGCTTCAACCGCGGCAATTTTATTTCTGCCATATCCGTGTAACATTGTGCTTTTCGCCCCGTGTTTTACAAGTTCAACTTCTCCTATTTTGGGGTTATATGCAACATTCCCTTGCTTGTCGAAAACTTCTAAAACATAATCGGATTTATTCTTATAATGGCGAATATCAACAGAAACAACATCAAATAAGTTTTTATTCGGAATTTTAGAAATATTATTATTTATAATCTCAAGTACTTGATTGCTTTCATTATTTGATTCTTCATCTGTAAATAATAAAGATATAGCCCCGTCATCAGCAAACACAACATC
>CAVGWP010000085.1:0-4285 GCA_963633095.1 bacterium
CCCGACATTCGGTCGAGCGTGCATAGCAGCTCTGCTGCCCGTTGCCACGGTTGGCAGGACGCACTTGGTTTGTGCGAAGGGCTGCCTTTATTGCCCGACCGTCGGTCGAGCGTGCATAGCAGCTTCGCTGCCCGTTGCCACGGTTGGCATGCCGCGCTTAGTTTCAGCGGTGGGCTGCCTTTTGTACCCGACATTCGGTCGAGCGTGCATAGCAGCTTCGCTGCCCGTTGCCGCGGTGGGGTTAATCGACGATCAGGGATTTACCTGTCATCTCGGCAGGCTGAGCAATGCCCATCACATGGAGCATTGTCGGCGCGATATCGCAAAGTCTGCCGCCCTCGCGGAGAGTGCAGTCGTGGCCTACAACGATAAACGGCACGGGGTATGTTGTATGCGCGGTAAACGGCTTGCCGTCCTCGCTCATCTTGTCCGCATTGCCGTGATCCGCTGTGATATACGCAACGCCGCCCATTTTCAAAGTCGCATCAACAACATCGCCGACACACTCGTCAACGACCTCGACCGCCTTTTCGGCAGCGTCGAAAATGCCGGTGTGACCGACCATATCGCAGTTAGCAAAGTTCAAAATAACAGCGTCGTAATCGCCGCTTTCGATCTTTTCAACAACAGCGTCACGAACCTTATACGCGCTCATTTCGGGCATAAGATCAAATGTAGCGACATCGGGTGTCGGGATCAGCACTCTGTCCTCACCCTCGAACTTGACCTCTTCACCGCCGTTGAAGAAGAAAGTGACATGGGCATACTTTGTGGTCTCGGCAATTCTGAGCTGAGTTTTGCCGTTATGTGCGAGGACTTCGCCCATCGTCTTTGTGAGCGCCTCAGGCTTGAATGCGACCTCGACATTCGGCATTGTAGCGTCATACTCGGTCATGCAGACAAATTTAACAGGCAATGCGCCTCTTTTTCTCTCAAATCCGTCAAACTGCGGATCGACAACAGATCTTGTGATCTCTCTTGCGCGGTCGGGACGGAAATTGAAGAACACGAAGCTGTCGCCGTCGGCAACACCGCTGTAATCGCCGATGACTGTCGGGATAACGAACTCGTCGGTGAGATTTTTGCCGTCGGAGTCGATCGTGTTGTAAGACTCAAGGACATGAGCGTGAGCGTCGTCTGCGTGAACGCCCTCGCCGCTGACTATCGCGTCATAAGCGAGCTTGACTCTGCCCCACTGGGTATCTCTGTCCATACCGTAGTATCTGCCGGCAACGGTCGCAATCTTGCCGATGCCGAGCTGTTCGAGCTTGTCGCCGAGCATTTTTACATAGCCCTCGCCTGAAGTCGGGGAGACATCTCTGCCGTCAAGCAGGCAGTGGACATAGACATTTTCAACACCGCTTTTCTTTGCCATGTCAAGCAGGGCGAAAAGGTGATGAATATGCGAATGAACGCCGCCGTCCGACAAAAGTCCGAGCAGATGAAGAGCATGGTCTTTCGCGTTGGACATAGCGTCGCAAAGGACATCGTTTTTGAAAAAGTCGCCGTCGTCGATCGACTTGGTAATGCGGGTGAGCTCCTGATAAACAACTCTGCCTGCGCCGATGTTGGTATGACCGACTTCACTGTTGCCCATCTGACCGTCGGGCAGTCCGACATTCATGCCGGAAGCGCCGATCTGAGTATGCGGACATTCTTTGATATACTTATCGAGGTTGGGCTTCTTTGCGGCGTAGACCGCGTTGCCCTCGTGGGACGGGTTCAGACCGAAACCGTCCATGATTATAAGAACATTAGGTTTTTTCTTCATGAAATCCTCTCCTTACAACAAAATCTTTTTATCTGCGGCAACAAAGTTGCTTTGCCGTGGGGAGCTATCATATTTATTAGCTTTAAATGCTCGACCGTTAGCACGGTTGCTATGCCGTGGTCGGCTATCATATTTATTAGCTTTAAATGCTCGACCGTTAGCACGGTTGCTATGCCGTGGGGAGCTATCATAATGACCGACTTATAATGCTCGACAAGCGGCTAACTTCATGTCGGGCATTTTTTGTATCCCACCGCAGAAACTCCCCGCGGCATATCTGCGGCATTGCCGCTTAGTTTTCGGAAGCTGCGTTTACAATAGCCTGAAAATCGGGAGCCTTGAGCGACGCACCGCCGATAAGACCGCCGTCAACATCTGGCTGAGCAACAAGCTCTGCCGCATTCTTAGCGTTCATCGAACCGCCGTACTGAACAGTCAGACCGTTAGCGGCGTCCTCACCGTAGAGCGACTTGACTGTATCGCGGATAACAGCGCAAACCTCGTTTGCCTGCTCTGCGGTCGCGGTCTTGCCTGTACCGATAGCCCATACAGGCTCATAAGCGATAATAACATTTTTAAGCTGCTGTGCCGAAACACCGCCGAGCGCGATCTTTGTCTGCATAGCGACAAGCTCCGCTGTGACGCCCTGCTCGCGCTGTTCAAGATACTCGCCGACACAGATAATAGCTGTAAGTCCTGCATTCAAAGCGGCAAGAGTTCTCTTATTTACCGTTACATCGGTCTCACCGAAATATGTTCTTCTCTCGGAATGACCGATGATAACATATTTAACGCCGAGCTCGCAGAGCATATCTGCGCTGATCTCGCCTGTGAATGCGCCCGACTTCTCGAAATGCACATTCTGAGCGCCGATACCGATATTGCTGCCCTTTGCCGCCTCAATAGCTGCCGGCAGATCAACAAACGGAACGCAGAGAACAACATCGCAATCAGCGTCTTTCACAAGCGGCTTCATCTCATTGATAAGCGCGGTCGTTTCCGACGGAGTTTTATTCATCTTCCAGTTACCTGCGATAACTGCTTTTCTGAGTTTTTTATTCATTATGTCCAGATCCTTTCTGTTATCGAAAACCCACGAATGCGCAGACAAAAGCCTACGCATTCGATTCGATTTTTTGATTATTTATCGTTCATTGCGGCAATGCCGGGAAGCTCCTTACCCTCAAGGAACTCAAGCGATGCGCCGCCGCCTGTGGAAATATGGCTCATCTTATCGCCGAAGCCGAGTGTGTTGACAGCAGCAGCCGAATCGCCGCCGCCGATGATAGTTGTAGCGTCTGTCTCAGCGAGAGCCTTTGCAACAGCGATAGTGCCCTTTGCAAGTGTCGGGTTCTCGAAAACGCCCATCGGGCCGTTCCATACAACTGTTTTAGCGGACTTAACTTCGTCGGCATACATCTTAGCTGTTTTCTCACCGATGTCGAGGCTCATCATATCCTCGGGGATCTTGTCGGCGTCAACATTCTTAACATCGATCGGAGCGTCGATCGGATCAGGGAAATCCTTAGCAATAACGCAGTCTACCGGAAGCAGGATCTTAACGCCCTTTTCTTCAGCCTTCTTGAGCATTTCGGCGCAGTAATCGACCTTCTCGGAATCGAGCAGGGAAGTACCTACCGAATAGCCCTTTGCCTTGAGGAAGGTGTATGCCATGCCGCCGCCGATAATAAGAGTGTCTGCCTTGGAAAGCAGGTTCTCGATAACGGAAAGCTTGTCCGCAACCTTTGCGCCGCCGAGAATAGTCACAAACGGACGAACCGGATTTTCAACAGCGTTGCCGAGATACTTGATCTCTTTCTGAACAAGGTATCCTACAACAGCGGTGTCTACATAGGAAGCAACGCCGACTGTGGAGCAATGCGCTCTGTGAACTGCGCCGAATGCGTCGTTGACAAAAATGTCGGCAAGCGATCCGAGCTCTTTCGAGAACTCTTCGCCGTTTTTGGTTTCTTCAGCGCGGTATCTTGTGTTCTGAAGCAGGACAACGTCGCCGTCCTTCATAGCGGCAACTGCTGCTTTTGCATTCTCGCCGACAACATTATCGTCTGCCGCGAATACGACCTCTTTACCGAGGTGCTCGGAAAGACGCTTTGCAACGGGTGCGAGCGACAGCTCGGGCTTCGGTTCGCCCTTCGGCTTGCCGAGGTGGGAGCAGAGGATGACCTTTGCGCCGTCAGCGATCAGCTTTTTGATCGTCGGGAGTGCCGCGACAATGCGGTTTTCGTCGGTGATAACGCCGTTCTTCAGCGGTACATTGAAGTCACAGCGGACGAGAACGCGCTTGCCTTTTGCGTTGATGTCGTCAACAGTTTTCTTATTCAGCTTCATGAAAAATCGTCCCTTTCGGAAATAAATTTGCTAAAAAATTAACATACATATATATTATACACCGTTTTTTCGATTTTTTCAAGTAAAACTTACCGCTGCCGCGGGCAGCAAAGCTGCTTTGCTATATAGCCTCCCCTGTGTAAGGGGAGGTGGGGCGGCTTGCCG
>CAVGWP010000086.1:0-4181 GCA_963633095.1 bacterium
CGCAGAGTCTGCGGCAGGAGAACTCTGCCCTGCGAATCAAGAACGGTGTTGATAGCGCCGGAATACAGATATCTGCGGACGGCGCGTGCCTGAGCCATTTTAAGCCCGGCGATCTTTTCAGTGAGCTTGTCCCAGACATCGATCGGGAAAATACAAAGGCAGGGCTGATCGTCTACGGGACGGGATACCACAAAGTTTTCGCCGAGCGAGCCCCTGAGCTTCGCAGGAATTGCAACTCTGCCCTTGGGATCGATATTATGATAATAAGTGCCCGATAACATATCATGCCCTCCTCTCTGATTTTTTAACATCAAGTCCGCTTATGTGGAAAACTATGTGGAAAACTGTGAAAATCCACACTTTACAACACATTTAATCCACTTCGCGCTACTTTTAATGTAATTATACAAGGATAACAGCGTTTTTTCAAGATAAATTTAAAAATAAGTAAACATTTATTTTAGTCATTGTTACTCAAAGCCATGCTCAAACTATATATTGAGCATATAAAATTTGCAGCACTATATATAGATAAAAGTGAAAGAACAAATGTTCTCTATCACTGCAAAGCAGCGAATTTTTAAGAACATTTGTTCTTTCGCACTGTAATTTAAAGATCAAACAGCTTGCTGAGAACGCCCGACTTTCGCGGTTGACGGTTGTGCGGCGGATCATAGTTCACAAGCACCAGCTCATCGCCGAACACTTCCACACAGCACCACGGTATTATAAGGTCGTCTTCCCTGCCGATGAGACCGAAAAAACGGCGTTTTCCGAGCACTATTATCGACTCCGCAGAGCCTGTGCAGGTGTTTATCTCCACATCGCCGACATTGCCGAGACGCGTGCCGTCCTTGATACAGATGACTTCCTTTTCATAGAGCTCTCCGATTCTCGTTATCATTGCACTCGCCTCCTGCTTTTTCATAAAAAGATATGCATAATCTGCATTTCCTATGCTGAGATTTGGATTGAAAAAACCGCGGGGGTGTTTTATAATATGCAAAGAGGTGTTGATATGAAAAAAACAATTTGTTTGACGATAATTTTATCGATTTTGTTTTCGTTTTGCGCGGGTGCTGAGAGCTACTCTTTGAGCGGAGCCGATTTCAGTTTTGAAAGTGCCAACGATCTGATGACGCATTATGTGACTAAAGACGGCTCAAACGCCTGGATACTTAATTCCAACAAGCTTTATAAAGTTGACACGGAGACTTCAAAAGCAAGCGTTGAACACGAGTTTCCCGCTTCTCAGTACAACTTCGATATAAGCGGCGGTTATTACGGTTCACAGTCATATCCGCAGGCATATCTTGATAATGAAAACGGACTTCTCTACTATGCCGGCAACTCTTACAGAAACACTTATTCCGAAGATGAAATAATAAATATTGCGGTATATGACCTTGAGAGTGGAAAAGAACTGCGATCCGTTCAGGTAAAGGGGCATATTATGAATTCTGTCGGTGCGGATAGTTCGGGCAGGATATTTATTGCAACGGACGATTATTCAAAGACGGACGGCGAATCGAGCTCGCTTATAGTTTTAAACACCGACGGCAGCGTTGCTTTTACTGCGGCGACCGAGTATCCGATAAACGAATTTTGCGGCTTTCTGCAAAACGGTACTTTTTTCTATATTGATGAATACATGGCTTACAGTGCATACGGTTATGCAAATCTGATGGGCAGGCTGAGAAAGGCGATGTTTGACGGCGAGAGCGCAAGCTTTGAGGACGGTTATCTTTTCTATGCGAAGAACATCTATTTTGCAAACCGCCGCGATCCTATTGAGATATTAAGCGACAAATACCTTGTTACTGCGAGCGGGCAAGTGATCCCGACCGACAGCATTAAAAACAAGAGCTATTCCTTGGCACTTTATGCCGAAAACGACCTTGAAAAAGGCGACGATGATTATATTTACACGGCAGGCTCGAATATGCTTTACAGTTCCGACAGCATTTATGCACTGAGCAACAACAGCACAATTATCAAATACGATCTGAACACCAAAGAGAAAAAGGAATTTCACACTTCTTCAAAATATATTTTCAATATGAGGCTCAGAGGCGACTGCATTTACGCGCTTGAGACGGATAAAAATAGCTTTTATTATGAAATAATACCGCTTTCGGATTTTAAAAAGATAACCCTGCAAAAATACAATATGAATGATTTCAGCGTTTACTCCGGCAGGACTAAAGCTGATATTGTGGAAAGGTTTTCTAAGGCTGTCCCTACTGTTCCGAATACCGAATTGTCGGACACTGCGGGATCGGCAGTCGCACCTTATGCAGAAAGTGTTATGAACAGTCAGGCAAAATTAACAGTGCTCAATCTTACAAACTATTATCGCTGGCTCGGCGGACTCACCGAACTTAAATCTGCCGATGATGAAACATGGGTAAACGCCGCAAAGGGCGCTGTTTTACTTCAGGCGTCCGGCTTCAGTCACTCGCCCGATCAGCCTACGGACATGGACGATGATTTTTATAATGCGGCGAAGGGTGCAACGCAAAACAGTAATATTGCGATGAACTATATATCAGGGCAAAACAAACTGCTTTACTCCATTCGTCAGTTTATGAACGACAGCGGATACACCATGCCGGGACACCGCACGAACTTTTTAATGCGGAATGCGACCACTGTTGCATACGGCGCTTTCTCGCGTTATATGTGTCAGACGGTGGGGTATGACGGCAATCCGAACGAACTCGGAACTGCGAAAGCCGACAATAACGAAGCAGCTTACGCTTGGCCGAGTCCGGGGTATTTCCCTGCGGAAGAAATATCATCCGACGCTTACTGGACGGTGAATTTAAACACCGACAAGCTGGATCTTTCAAATCTCGCTCTTAAAGTTAAGATAACCGATCTCAAAACAAACGAGGTTTATGAACGAACCTCCTCGTCAACCGGACTTTACACGACGACATATTGGGGCAGATTTATCAGCTTTGCACCGCCCGACTCGGCAAAGGACGGTTATGCAGGCAAGAAATACAAAGTTGAGATCACTAATCTTTCGGATAAAAATATCTTCCCCGCTTCGCTGAGCTACACTGTTGACTTTTTCTCCTATGAGGGCAGATATGTGATAGACGGCAAGGTTTACGACTGCGACGCCAACGGAAAGCTGACACTCATCACTGATGCTAAGATTTTAAAGGGCGACGCGAACCTTGACGGTTCCGTTAATCTTGCCGATGTGAGACTGATGATCTCGTCGATCGCAAGCGATACTCCGCTCGACGATGTTGCTGCGGAAAACGCCGATCTGACGGGAGATAAAAGCGTTACGCTTGCGGATGTCAGAATGCTGATAAGTCTGATAGCGCAAGGCGCGATTTAAGCGAAAAGGACCTGCTTTTAAAGCAGGTCCTTTTTTTGATTTTAAAATTATTTTGCGAATTTTTCAGCGTACATTTTAATGCATTTTTTGATTATTTCGCGCGCAGTCTTTGCACCCTCAGCCTCGTGCACTACCGTCTTTTTATTCTCAAGTGTTTTATAAACGGTGAAAAAATGGCGCATTTCGCTGAAAATATGCTCAGGCAGCTCGCTGATGTCGGTGTACATATTATAATTCGGATCGTTATACGGAATGGCGATTATTTTTTCGTCCATCTTGCCGGAATCGATCATTTTGATGACACCTATCGGATAACATCTTACAAGACTAAGGCTGTGTATCGGCTCACTGCAAAGCACAAGAACATCCAACGGATCTCCGTCGTCCGCATAGGTTCTGGGAATAAATCCGTAGCTTGCGGGATAATGCGTCGATGTGTAAAGAATACGATCAAGGATTATTGCGCCTGTTTCTTTATCAAGCTCATATTTACTCTTTGAGCCTTTTTCGATTTCGATAACTGCGATAAAATCATCGGGATTTATTCTTTCGGAACTAACATCATGCCAAATATTGCTCATTAGGCTTTCCCCCTTCTTTTTATGATATCATTATACTATTTTTATATCGAAAAATAAAGATTTTTTTGCGAATTTAGTTGTATGTGAATAAAATTTATGTTATATTTATCATGTGATATTATTGAATTGGGGTTTTATATATGATCAGCAAACACATAAATGATCTTGTGGGCTATGCGCTCAAGGTCGGACTTATCAAGGAGGACGACCGCATTTGGGCGGTGAACCGCCTTTTGGAGATC
>CAVGWP010000087.1:0-4143 GCA_963633095.1 bacterium
CATCGAAAGCCGATAAAGCTCCTGATTACACTGCTACCGTTGCAGGTAAATGCTGCGAAAGCGGCGATCTTATCGGTGAAAACCTTAAATTTGCCGAACCTGAAAAAGACGATGTTCTCGCAGTGCTTTCAACCGGCGCGTATAATTACTCAATGGCTTCTAATTATAATCGCATTCCTCGTCCCGCTACTGTTATGGTGAAGGACGGCAAGGCACGCATTATTATCAAAAGAGAAAGTTATGAGGACATTATCAGAAACGACATTTGATTGTTTCTATTGATTTTAAGGCGGATATATGATATTATTTGATTACAACGGCAAAGGAGAGATAAACGATGCACTATGCGATTTTGTGGCTTGCCGCGGCTGCCGATGATAAAGCAACAAAAATTATTATTCCGTCGGATATTCAGGGCACCGCAGGCATAGTTGCGTCTATCGGCAAGATATTCAAATCCGATAAAACCGAAAATAACACTGCAAGAAACTGCGGCTGAATTTCTGCCGCAGTTTTAATATTATTTGTATTGAAAGAAAGGAAGAAAATCATGAAGAAAGTTGCTGTTATCATGGGTTCAAAAAGCGATTTACCGGTTGTTGAGAAATCGATCAAAAAATTAAAATCGCTTGGTATACCATGTGAAGCCCATGTTATGAGTGCCCACAGAACTCCGTCCGCTGCCGCCGAGTTTTCTTGCAACGCGCGCAAAAACGGATTTGGAGTAATAATTGCCGCCGCCGGAAAAGCAGCGCACCTTGCAGGTGTGCTTGCCGGAAACACCACACTTCCGGTCATCGGGATACCGATCAAGTCGTCTACTCTCGACGGACTTGATGCGCTTTTGGCAACGGTTCAAATGCCATCCGGCGTGCCTGTCGCAACGGTTGCTATTGACGGCGCTGAAAACGCGGCTCTTCTTGCGGCGCAAATACTTGCATTATCGGATGATGAGCTTGCCGATAAGCTTTCGATGCTGAAAGACGAGATGAAAAACGGCGTTGAGACCGCAGATATGCAGCTTCAGAAAGAAATAAACACACTTTGACATTCGGAAAGGACGATTTGAAAATGCAAAGTTATTCGCAAAGTTACAAGGATGCAGGCGTTGATGTAACCGCCGGCTACAAAGCTGTTGAGCTGATGAAAGCTCATATCCAGAGAACGATGACAAACGGTGTTCTCACAGGAATCGGAGGCTTCGGAGGCTTGTTTGAACCGAATATCAAGGGCATGAAGCGACCTGTCCTTGTTTCCGGAACTGACGGTGTAGGCACAAAGCTGAAGCTTGCCTTTCTGATGAATAAGCATGATACGATCGGTATCGATGCTGTTGCAATGTGTGTAAACGATGTTATTTGCTGCGGAGCAGCTCCTCTTTTCTTCCTTGATTATATCGCTGTCGGCAAGAATGTTCCCGAAAAAGTCGCGTCTATCGTTTCCGGCATTGCAGACGGATGTGTTCAGTCAAACTGCGCGCTTGTCGGCGGGGAAACGGCTGAAATGCCCGGGTTTTATCCTGTTGATGAATACGATGTTGCGGGCTTTTGCGTCGGTATCGTAGATCATGACGACATTATAGACGGATCAAAGCTTGAAAGCGGCGATGTCCTTATCGGGCTTTGCTCATCAGGTGTTCATTCAAACGGATTTTCGCTTGTGAGAAAGGTTTTCGGTATTGACGAAAACACGATCAAAAATACATATGACGAGCTTGCAGAGCCGCTTGGCGAAACATTGCTCACTCCTACAAAGATATATGTGAAGCCTATGCTTGAAATAATTAAAAATTGCGGTGTTCATGCAGTGTCACATATCACAGGTGGCGGTTTTTATGAGAATATTCCGCGCATGCTTAAGGACGGAACTCAGGCGTATATAGAAAAAGCGGCAGTTCCTGTTTTGCCGATCTTCAAGACGATCGAAAGAGTCGGAAACATTCCTGAGCGAGATATGTTCAACACATTCAATATGGGTGTCGGAATGATCCTCGCCGTTGATAAAAACGATGCTGATAAAACAATAGAAATTGCCGAAAGCTTTGGTGAAAAAGCAGTCGTGCTCGGTGAGATAAGGGGCGGTGAAAAAGGAGTTTCGATATGCTGAAGAATGTGGCTGTGCTTGTCTCGGGCGGCGGCACAAATCTTCAGGCACTGATAGACGCACAGCAATGCGGCAAGCTTGGCAATGCCGTGATCTCGCTTGTTGTTGCGAATAAAAGCGGCGCTTATGCTTTAAAACGCGCTGAAAAAGCAGGAATAAAAACAGAAGTGGTTTTGAAAAAAGACTTTTCTGACAGCGATGCTTTTTGCAATGAACTGCTTCGTATTATGGATGATAACAATATCGATCTCATTGTTCTTGCGGGCTTTTTGAGCATATTAAAAGGCGACCTGCTTAAAGCATACGAAAACAAAATAATCAATGTTCACCCGAGCCTTATTCCCTCATTTTGCGGCGACGGCTTTTATGGGCTGAAAGTTCATGAAGCTGCGCTTGATTACGGCGTTAAGGTGACGGGTGCGACCGTCCATTTTGTGAACGATATCACAGACGGCGGCAAGATAATATTGCAAAAAGCGGTATATATAGAGGACAGCGACACACCCGAAACACTGCAAAAGCGTGTTATGGAACAAGCGGAGTGGCAGATCCTGCCCGAAGCTGTAAGAATGCTTTGCGAATGAAAACAGGAGGTTTAAAATGCAGCTTATCGATTTGAAAAACGAACTCAGCGGCAATAGCTATCCCGGCAGAGGTATAGTTATCGGACTGACTCCTAACGGCAAAAACGCGGCGATCGCATATTTTACAATGGGCAGAAGCGTGAACAGCCGAAACAGAGTGTTTATAGACAACGGCGATGACCTAAAAAACGAAGCGTTTGACCCCTCAAAGCTTGTCGATCCTTCGCTTATAATCTACTCCCCCGTGAGAGTGATCAATGAATACACCATTGTCACAAACGGCGATCAGACAGATACGATATACGATTTTATTAAAAACGGAGATTCATTTGAAAACGCGCTTCGCACAAGGACTTTTGAGCCCGATCCGCCTAACTTCACACCGCGTATTTCAGGCATTTTAAGTATCCTTAGCGGGAAACTTTCCTATAAGCTTTCGATATTAAAATCAATGCAGAACAATGAATCAAGCGTACAGCGGTTTTTCTATGAATATCCCGAACCTATGGTAGGAAGCGGACATTTTATTCACACTTATGACGGCGACGGAGACCCGATCCCGACATTTTCGGGCACACCGAAAGAGGTTGATATCTCAGACAGTGCGGAGGACTTTGCAGAACTTATTTGGAATAATCTCAACTTTGATAATAAAGTCTCGCTTTTTGTCCGCTATATCGATCTTGCAACAGGCAGCTATAAAACAATTATCAAAAACAAAAACGTTTGATTCGGAGTGTGTTATAAAATGAGAGAACTTGAGCTTAAATACGGTTGCAACCCTAATCAGAAACCTGCGAAAATATATATGGAAAGCGGGGAACTGCCGATAAAAGTTTTAAACGGCAGACCCGGCTACATAAATTTTTTGGACGCTTTCAACGCATGGCAGCTTGTTTGCGAGCTTAAAGCAGCAACAGGTCTTCCTGCCGCAGCTTCATTCAAGCATGTAAGCCCCGCGGGCGCAGCAGTTGCCGTCCCGATGTCCGACACGCTTAAAAAAATCTATTTTGTTGACGATCTCAAACTTTCTCCTATTGCGACAGCTTATGCAAGGGCAAGAGGCGCGGACAGAATGTCGTCTTACGGCGATTTTGCCGCACTCAGCGATATTTGCGACGAGCAAACAGCGCTTCTTTTGAAAAGGGAAGTATCCGACGGTATTATTGCCCCGGGATATACAGAAAAAGCGCTTGAAATACTCAAGTCAAAACGCAAGGGAACTTATAATGTCATTGAGATAGATGAAAATTATAAGCCTGCTCATATTGAGCGCAAGCAGGTGTTTGGAATCACATTCGAGCAGGGGAGAAATGAAATTGAGATCAACAAATCGTCGTTTGACAATATAGTCACCAAAGCAAAGGATCTTCCCGAAAGCGCTAAGCGTGATCTTATAATCTCGCTTATTACGCTGAAATACACACAGTCGAACTCGGTTTGCTATGCTAAGGAC
>CAVGWP010000088.1:0-3927 GCA_963633095.1 bacterium
GTTAAAGCGCTTGCTGCCGAAATGGAAAAAGTGAACGATTATATTCAAGAACAGTTGCGTCAAGCTAAGTCAAAGCCTGCCGAAACTACATCGAATATCAGTTCGGCTGATGAAATTATGAAATTTAAAACGTTGCTCGATCAAGGCATTATAACAAAAGAGGAGTTTGAAGCAAAAAAGAAACAGCTATTGGATCTTTGATATATAATGATAATGCTCGACAAGATTTTGTCGGGCATTTTTGTACCCCATAGCACAAACTTTCCGCGGCATATCTGCGGCATTGCCGCCGGCATGCCAGCCGTGATGAAGTCTATGGTTCGGGAGCCTCCCTTGTGTAAAGGGAGGTGGGGCGGCTTGCCGCCTCGGAGGGATTGTTAAATAATGCAACTATAAAACAACCCACCCGAATTTGACAACTATATAACAACCCCTCTGTCAGCTGTCGCTGACAGCTCCGAACCGGAGCCCGTCCCCTCTGTCACTGCGTGACATCTCCCCACACCGTGGGGAGTAACCCCTTACACAGGGGAGCCGTTTCTTCAGTCACTGCGTGACATTTCCCCACACCGTGGGGAGTAACCCCTTACACAAGGGAGCCTGTATCAGCACCCATTTTGCTGACTGCTCCGCACCGGAGCCCGTCCCCGCTGTCACGCCTTACACAGGGGGCTTTGCACGCTCGTATAATTGTCATATTGTATGACAACCCCTCCGACAAAACTTCGTTTTGCCACCTCCCCTTACACAGGGGAGGCTTTGCACGCTCGACCGAATGTCGGGCAACAGAGCTGCTATGCCGTGGGTAGATACATCTTACTTGACTTTTATTGCTCGACAGGAGCTTTTCTTCTTGTCGGGCATAAAAACTACCCCACCGCAGAAACTCGCCGCGGCAAACCGGCTGTGCCGGCGTGGCAGCGGAAGTTTGGGGGTTGTTATTTTAAAACAGGTGTGTTATAATAGTTACAATCGAAAATTATACCCAAAGCGAGGTTTTATTTTATGGGACTTAGAGATCTGATCCTCGGATCATACAGCAAAAGGGAACTCAAAAAGATCAAACCGATTCAGCAGGCTGTGCTGGATCTTGAAGACAAATTCAAGGACTACACCGACGCTCAGCTGCGCGACATGACAGATGAGTTCAAGGCAAGGCTGCAATCGGGCGAAACGACCGACGACATTCTGCCCGAGGCATTCGCTGTCTGCCGCGAAGCGGCATGGCGTGTGCTCGGACTGCGTCCGTACCCTGTCCAGATCATCGGCGGCATCGTACTGCATCAAGGTCGTATTGCCGAGATGAAAACAGGTGAAGGTAAGACGCTTGTTGCGACACTGCCCGCATACTTAAACGCTCTCACAGGCAGAGGCGTTCACATTGTCACTGTCAACGACTACCTTGCAAAGCGTGACTCGGAATGGATGGGCAAGCTGTATCGCTTCCTCGGTCTGTCGGTAGGACTGATCATTCATGCGGTCGAGCCGTCTCAGCGCAAAGCCGCTTACGACGCCGACATTACCTACTGCACAAACAACGAGCTCGGCTTTGACTATCTGCGTGACAACATGGTGACATATAAAGAACAGCGTGTTCAGCGCGGTCATGCGTTTGCCGTTGTGGACGAGGTGGACTCGATCCTCATCGATGAAGCGAGAACTCCGCTTATTATCTCCGGTCAGGGCGAGAAATCGACCGACCTTTATCAGAAAGCCGACAAATTTGCACTCACCTTAAAGGCGAAAAAGATCAAGGAAGTCGATTCCAAGGTCGATGCCGACGAGCAGTCGGACGACAGCGACTACATTATAGATGAAAAAGCGAAAACCGCTACTCTCACCGCTTCGGGTGTTAAAAAGGCGGAGGAGTTTTTCTGTCTTGACAACTTAAACGATCCCGAAAATGTGACTATCGCTCATCACGTCAATCAGGCTATCCGCGCTCACGGCATTATGCACAGAGATGTCGATTATGTCGTTAAGGACGGCGAGGTCATTATTGTTGACGAATCGACAGGCCGTCTGATGTTCGGCAGACGGTATAATGAAGGTCTGCATCAGGCGATCGAAGCGAAAGAAGGCGTCAAGGTCGCGCACGAATCCAAGACCCTTGCGACGATCACCTTCCAGAACTTCTTCAGAATGTATGACAAGCTTTCCGGTATGACGGGTACTGCGATGACAGAGTCGCAGGAATTTGCCGAGATCTATAAGCTCGATGTCGTCGAGATCCCGACAAACCGTCCGCTTATGCGTGAGGATCTCAACGATGTCGTGTATAAGACCGAAAAGGGCAAGTATCTTGCAGTTATCAATGATATTATCGAACGCCATAAGACAGGTCAGCCTATCCTTGTGGGTACGGTTTCTATCGAAAAGTCGGAGATCATGAGCCGCCTTTTGAAAGCCAAGGGCATTCCGCACAATGTGTTGAACGCCAAGAACCACGAGCGCGAGGCTGAGATCATTGCGCAGGCAGGCAAGCTCAATGCTGTTACTATCGCTACAAACATGGCAGGACGAGGCACCGATATTATGCTCGGCGGTAATGCCGAATACATGGCAAAACAGCAGATGAGAAAGCTCGAATATTCGGAGGAGCTGATCGCTGAGGCGACAGGCTTTGCCGAGACCGATAATCAGGATATTCTCGACGCGAGAGCGAAGTTTACCGAGCTTGAAGATAAATTTAAAAAGGAGATCGAGCCGGAAGCCGAGAAAGTCAGAGAGGCGGGCGGTCTGTGCATTATCGGTACAGAGCGTCACGAATCACGCCGTATCGACAATCAGCTGCGCGGCCGTGCAGGTCGTCAGGGCGATCCGGGCTGCAGCCGATTCTATATTTCGCTGGAGGACGATCTGATGAGATTGTTCGGCGGCGAGAGGATCAATTCCATTATGGAAACGATGAAGGTCGATGAGAATACTCCGCTTGAAATGGGTATGCTCTCGAAGCGTATCGAAGCGGCTCAGCAGAAGATCGAGCTTCGCAATTTCAGTATTCGTAAGAATGTCCTCGATTTCGACGATGTTATGAACACTCAGCGTACCGTTATCTACGAGCAGCGCAACCGCGTGCTGGACGGTGCCGATCTGCATGAGGCGATCTGCAATATGATCACCGAAACTATTCATTCCGCCTGCATGAAGTATCTTTCGGGAGCTTCGTTTGAGGAGTGGAATATCGATGGCTTGAAAGAGTATTTTGCGCCGTGGCTCGAATGCGGTGACGCACTCGATTTTGATGATGAAAAGCGCGAGACGGTTACTCCGAGCGAGGTTGCGGACAATATCACCGAAAGCGCGCTCGAGCAGTATCACGAGCGTGAAGAAGAGTTCGGTGCGGATATGATGCGCGATATCGAGAGATTTGTGCTGCTGCGTAGTGTTGATACGCACTGGATGGATCATATCGACGCGATGGACGAGCTCAGAAACGGTATTTATCTGCGTTCCTACGGTCAGCACGATCCTGTTGTTGAGTACCGCGAGGAAGGATCGGATATGTTTGACGCGATGAACGAATCGATCCGCGAGGAAACAAGCAAGATGATCATGACTGTTCGTGTACGCAAGAACGAAGAAGTCAAGCGCGAGCAGGTCGCTAAGGTGACGGGGACTTCCGGCGCGTCGGACGGTTCTGTCAGTGCGACGGTCAAGAAGGGTCAGAAAATCGGAAGAAACGATCCGTGCCCCTGCGGTTCGGGTAAGAAGTATAAACGCTGCTGCGGCGCCAACGAGTAGCGGTCCGCTGCCGCCGCTGCCGCGGAGGGCAGGACGCACTTAGTTTGTGCGAGGGGTTGCCTTTTGTGCCCGACAAGAAGATAATTTCTTGTCGAGCATTGAAAGTCGGATAAGATGATAGCCGACCACGGCGTAGCAACCGTGCTAACGGTCGAGCATTGAAAGTTGGATAAGATGATAGCC
>CAVGWP010000089.1:0-3711 GCA_963633095.1 bacterium
ACGCAAGCCGATACCATTACAGCGGCACACAGCAAAGCACCGACAACTCGTTTTATTTTAGAAAAAAACATTGTCTGTACCTCCGTTTTATTATTGATTTTTAATTCCGACACACTTGTTTCCGACAAATCGGCAATATGCATGTATATATAAATTATAACAAGATTATTTTTTAAAAACAATATTGAACATCCGCTTGCAAAACATTTTGTCGTTTTAGACAAATCAGTGATATTAAAATTGTGCATTATTTTTGCTTTGAAAATTTTCCGTCTCAGTATTGACAAAGCGTAAACCTGAGACTATAATATAGATGATAAAAATATTTTCAGGGCGGGGTGCAAGTCCCCACCGGTGGTAATGCGGTTTTCCGACAAGCCCACGAGCGTTTGCATGATTCGGTGAGATCCCGAAGCCGACGGTATAGTCCGGATGAAAGAAAATTTTCTGTGTAAAGACGATTTTTGCTCTGATCTTTTTTAAAGGTCGGAGCGTTTTTTGTCTCCCGAACAAAAATATTTTATCGAATTTATTGCCGAAAGGACATGATTTGATGAAAACACAAGTTAAAAAGTCTGAGACTTCCCTTCAAAAAGTCTCATACAAAAGCACAACAGGAATGGTCACACTGGCTATGTTCTGCGCGATATCGGTCGTGCTGGTGTATTTGGTGCACTTTCCGATATTTCCTGCGGCGGCGTTTTTGGAATACGACCCCGCGGATATTCCGATATTTATTCTGACATTTTTGTTCGGCCCTGAGATAGGTTTTATCGCAACGGCAGTCGTATCTGTTCTGCAATGGCTGCTTGTGAGCCAGGCGAGCGGCTGGATCGGCTGCGTTATGCACATTGTTTCGACAGGCGGATTTGTGCTGGTTGCGGGACTTATCTACAAAAAGCACCGCACACTTAAAGGCGCCGTCGTGTCGCTTGCTTTCGGCATACTCACGATGACTGTGACAATGGTGCTTTGGAACATTCTTTTCACTCCGCTTTACATGGGCGCTCCGCTTGAGGCGGTGCTTGATATAATGCTTCCGTGCATTATTCCTTTTAATCTTATCAAAGCCGGCGTTAATTCCGTTCTTGCGTTTTTGCTTTATAAGAGCGTCGGAAATATTGTAAAACGAATACTTACTAAATAAAGACGAATGGGCAAGTCTATGACTTGCCCATTATTTTTTGTTTTGAACATTTGCGAGCGGATTTGAATCTACTGCGTGCCTGATCTGCTCATTTGACAAGTGCGTGTAGATCTCGGTCGTTCCGAGGTTTTCATGGCCGAGGATCTCCTGCAGGACACGAATATCGACATGTCCGTAGCTATGCATGAGCGTTGCGGCGGTGTGGCGCAGTTTATGCACAGAAAGCCCCATGCCGCCGAGATCGGACTGCTTGAAAAGATCGGTCACGAGCTGCTCGACCATGCGCCTGCCGATCCTCGTTCCGAGGCGGCTTATGAACAGTGCTTTTTCCTTCGGATCCTTCGGTTTTCTGACCTCGAGATATTCTTCGATCGCCGAAATGCAAGCGTCGTTCAGATAGATCTGGCGCTGTTTATTGCCCTTACCTGTGACGACAACTATACGATCGGTGAAATTTATATCTCTTACATTCAGCGAGCAAAGCTCACTGAGACGCAGACCGCAGTTTAAAAACAAGGTGACTATCGCATAATTTCGTTCTTTGAACTTGCCGCTGACATTTTCAAGTACTCTTTTGCTCTGATCAAGCGTCAGATATTTCGGAAGTGTTTTTGCGATCTTCGGGGGATCGAGCTCCTCGAGCGGGCTTTTGTCTATCTTGTGCGCCCGCGTTGCAAGATAGCGGTAATACTGCTTGATCGAAGTCGTCTTGCGAGCCTGAGTTTTAGCGTTGTTACCGCGCTCGTTTTTACAATAGACCATATAACTGTAAGCGTCGGTCAAAGTGACCGACTTTACTTCATTTAGCGAAAGGTCGCTTATATCGCAGTTATCGATATCGTCTTTTGCGATCCTGCCTTTTATATATCTGATATATCTGAAAAAAGAGCGCAGATCACGATAATAAACTTCCGCTGTTGCAGGGGATTTGCCCTTGATGGTTTCGATATAGACCATATATTCGCGGATTATTTCCGGCATACCGTCATACTTCAGCATATCTGCCCTCCTCATTTGTTTTGTTTATTTTAGCATAAAACAGCCCATAATGCAACAAACAAAGAATTTGTCTTGCAATTATGCTTTGAATTTAGTATAATAAATCTATATACTTTTGGGAGACTTAAGTCTTATGATAATGGATTTTATACAAGCGGTCAGACAGGGCGATCTTATGACTGTGCTCGGAACACTTATCAGCTCGCTGATAGTTATTTTCGTGTGCTTTCCCGTTCATGAATCGGCTCACGGATTTGCCGCTTTAAAGCTCGGCGATCCCACGGCGAAGTTTGCGGGAAGAATAACGCTCAATCCGTTTAAGCACCTCGATCTCATCGGCTCGATACTGATCCTGGTGTGCGGTTTCGGTTATGCGAAGCCGGTGCCTGTTAATATCTACAATTTCAAAAACCCGAAGAGAGATATGGCACTTACTGCGCTTGCAGGTCCTGTTTCAAACCTCTTGATGGCGGTAATTTTTGTTGCACTTTTAAAGCTCACTGTTCTGCTGTATTCAGTCGTAGCGATACCTGCGATGGTAATTACGGTACTTATCATGATCTTTCAGTACGGTGCGATGATAAATATTTCACTTGCAGTTTTCAATTTGATACCGCTGCCGCCGCTCGATGGTTCGCGCATACTCGGTCTTATTCTCGGCGATCGGCTCTACTACAAGATAATGCAGTATGAGCAGATACTGCTTGTCGTGACGCTGGCACTCGTTGCGTTCGGATTTATGTCGGACACGATAAGCAATGTGACATACGCTATCTACAATGCGCTTATAACGCTGTTTGGGCTGAACTGATGGAGATAGCGGCTATTTCATTCAGGCTTGAGGATTTTGAAGGCCCTTTAGACCTGCTTTTACACCTCATTTCAAAAAACAAACTTAATATCAACGATATTTGCATAAACGAACTTGTGACGCAGTATATGGACTTTATCGAGCGTTCGCAGAACAACGATATGAACATTAAAAGCGAGTTTTTGGAGATGGCGGCAAGACTTATTTATCTTAAATCGGTGTCGCTTCTGCCGAAGCACGATGAGGCGGACGAGCTTAAAGAGGGTTTGCAGGGCGAGCTTATTGAGTATCAGCTCTGCAAGCACATGGCAAAGCTTTTATCCGAGCGAACGGACGGGTTTATGACTGTCGTGCGCGAGCCTGTTAAGGTGGATATTGACCGCACATACAAGCGGACTCATCCTGCCGAAGTGCTGATAAAATACTATGAGGACGCGGCAGGCAGAGGACTCCGACGGCTGCCCCCCGATGTTCAGGCGTTTTCGGGAATTGTTGATAAAAAGATAGTTTCGGTGGCGTCGGGTATTGTTTTGGTGCTCAGAAAATTCAGAAGAAAGACCAAAATGCGGTTTTATGAGCTGTTTTCGGGCGCAAAGGGCAGATCGGAGGTTGTTGCGACTTTTCTTGCGGTTCTTGAGTTGCTCAAGGAAAAGCGTATTTCCACTGAGGAGAAAAACGGCGATCTACTTATTGTGAAACAAAATGCAAGCGAGGTGGCTGAAAATGCAGACGAATGACAAATATCTTCTTGAGG
>CAVGWP010000090.1:0-3699 GCA_963633095.1 bacterium
TCTCCAGCCTATGCCGCGTATAGTGATAATAATCGATGAGTTGGCTGATCTTATGATGACGGCTAAAAACGAAGTCGAAACATCTATATGCCGTTTGGCGCAGAAAGCCAGAGCAGCGGGTGTGCACATGGTTGTCGCAACACAGCGACCGTCGGTCGATGTTATCACAGGTCTTATCAAAGCGAATATTCCGAGCCGAATTGCGCTTACCGTTAAATCATCGACCGACTCGAGAACGATGATTGATATCGGCGGTGCCGAGAAACTGCTCGGCAACGGCGATATGCTGTATTCTCCTATGGGCGTTGCAAAACCGCTCCGTGTGCAGGGCTGCTTTGTCAGCGAAAGCGATGTCTCGAATGTTGTCAATTTCATCAAGCAAACAAATGATGAAGTTGCTTATGATGATGCTGTCATCGAAGAGATAAACCGTCAGGCAAGCGAAGCTCAGAACGCAAAGTCAGGGGAGCACGGCTCATCGGACAGTGACTTCGGAGAAAGCGATCCGCTGACAAACGAGGCGATCGCACTTGCTATCGATTCCGGAACTATTGCAACTTCGCTGCTGCAGCGCAGACTTAAAATAGGCTACGGCAGAGCTGCCCGAATTATCGATGAGATGGAAGACAGAGGCATTGTCGGACCTTTCGAAGGTAAATCGAGAAGAGTTCTGATAACAAAACAGCAATGGCTTGAAATGCAGGCGAGAAGAAACGATGAATAGAACAGGCTATCTTCCGATAAGCCGCGATGAAATGCTTGAACGCGGTTGGAACTATATAGATTTTGCTGTTGTGACGGGGGATTGCTATGTGGATCATCCGAGCTTCGGTACAGCTATTATTGCGCGTGAGCTTGAAAGTCTTGGCTTTAAAGTCGGCATTATCGACCGCCCCGACACAGGAAACGAAAAAGCTTTCGAGCGTTTCGGCAAACCGAGATACGGCTTTTTTGTCGGTTCGGGCGTTATCGATTCAATGGTGCTCAATTACACGGTTGCTAAAAAGCACCGGACAGACGATCTTTATGCGCCGAAGAACTATCCTATAAAACGACCCGATCGCGCTCTGACCGTCTTTTCCAATATGATAAGGCGGTCGTATCCCGACAGCCCGATAATTCTCGGCGGGATCGAAGCGTCGCTTCGCAGATTTGCGCACTATGATTATTGGGCGGATAAGCTTATGCCGTCTGTTTTGCTTGATTGCAATGCCGATCTTCTTTCATTCGGAATGGGAGAAAGACAAACAAAAGAGATCGCAATGAGGCTGAAAAAAGGTGAAAAAATAAGCGAGATGACCGATATTCGCGGCACCTGCTATGTTGCAAAAAGCGTTGAAGGATTGTCGTGCATAAGCTTACATTCGTTTGAGCGTGAAAAGAGCGATAAGAAAGCCTACGCGGAAGACTGCCGTGTTCAGCTTGAAGAGCAGGATCCCGTAACAGGCAAGCGAATAGTTCAGAAGTTCGGCGACAGATTCGTTGTGCAGAATCCGCCTGCGGCTCCGCTTGAAACGCATGAGCTTGACCGTATCTATGAACTGCCGTACGAGCGGAATTATCATCCTTATTATGAACAGTTCGGTGGTGTTGAGGCAATAAAAGAAGTGCGCTTTTCGATAACGCATAACCGAGGCTGTTTTTCCGCTTGCAATTTCTGTGCGCTCAACTTTCATCAGGGCAGAACTGTCACATCAAGAAGTGAAGAATCTGTTTTGAAAGAAGCCGAAATGCTGACGCACGAACCGGATTTTAAAGGGTATATTCACGATGTCGGCGGTCCGACAGCGAACTTCCGTCACCGTTCGTGCCATAAACAGCTAAAGCTCGGTTTTTGCAGAGGTAAGCGCTGTCTTGCTCCGCAAATGTGTAAAAACCTCGAGGTCGATCACAGCGAATATCTCGGAATACTCAGAAAAATGCGCTCGATAAATGGCATAAAGCGCGTATTTATTCGATCGGGTATCCGCTTTGACTATCTTATGGCAGATCCTGATAAAAGTTTTTTCAGGGAGCTTTGTAAATATCATATAAGCGGCCAGCTTAAAGTTGCGCCGGAGCATTGCTCGGCAACCGTGCTTGAACTCATGGGAAAGCCTTATATCAGGGCGTATAAGGAGTTTTCTAAAGAGTTTTACCGAATCAACGGCGAAATACATAAAGAGCAGTATCTTGTGCCTTATCTTATGTCATCGCACCCCGGCTCCGATCTCAATGCGGCGATTGAATTGTCGCTCTTTTTGAAAGAGCAGAATATCCGTCCGCGTCAGGTGCAGGACTTTTATCCAACGCCGGGTACAGTCTCCACATGTATGTACTATACAGGCCTTAATCCGTACAATATGCAGGCCGTCACGGTTCCGAAAACACCACATGATAAAGCTCTGCAAAGAGCTTTACTGCAGTATTTCCTGCCGCAAAACCGTGCACTTGTTATCGAAGCACTAAGAAAAGCGCACAGAACAGACCTTATAGGAACATCGGATAAATGCCTTATAAGACCGGGCAGCGACACTCCGTTTGTTCACACAAATCAAAGCGAGAAGCGAGGCAAACATAAAGCCAATTCAAAAAATCCGAAAAGGAGTAAAAATAATAAATGGCAAGGTTCAGGTCAAAAAAGACGGGGATAATATTTACGATCGTTTTTGCTGCCGCGTTTTTGGCAGCGATCGGTATAACGCTTTCGTCCTACGGTGTTATCAAAGGGCTGCCTACATGGAGCGAAATATTAAATCAAGTGCCTGCCTCATCGGAAAGCGAAATATCGAGCGGCAACCGCGTCTGCTTTATTGATTGCGGACAAGGTGATTGCGAGGCGGTTATCTCGAATGAAAATGTAACAGTCATCGATTCAGGACCCGCTGCAAATAAAAGAAGCACTGTTCAAAATCTTAAAAATGCAGGAGTGACCAAGATAGATAATCTTGTGCTTACTCATCCGCACGAAGACCATATCGGCGGTGCAATTCAAATACTCGAAGATTTTGAAGTCGGCAGAATTTATATGATGAAGCCGTCTGAAACACCTAATACACAGACATATTTGAATCTGCTTAAAAAGATAGATGAAAAAGGGCTCACAATAACTGTCCCTGAGGTCGGTTCGGATTTTAAATGCGGCGAATTTTCATTTAAGTTCTTAGGTCCGCTCAAGGATTACGACGACAGCAATAATAATTCCATTGTTATTAAAGCTTCTTTCGACGGCAAATCGTTTTTATTCACCGGCGATGCCGAGGGAAAACCCGAAAGCGACCTTATTGAAAAATATGGCAGTGAGCTTAACTGCGATGTTTTGAAGGTCGGACACCACGGCAGCAAAACATCAACAAAAGCAAAGTTTTATAAAGCGGTTTCCCCGAAAATAGCTGTCATCTCCTGCGGTGACGGCAATGACTACGGTCATCCGCACGGCGAAACGCTTAAAACGCTCAGCAATATAACCGTTTATCGCACCGATCTCAACGGCACTGTTACCGTCGGGGTGGATGGTGGAGAACTTAAAGTTGCCGTTTCAAAGGACAACAGGTGATCTTATGAAGTTGATTATTGATAGATTTGAAGAAGATTATGCAGTTTGCGAATCGGAAACAGGCATGGTTAATGTAAAACGCTCGGACATTCCGAATGACGCCGCTGAGGGCGACACACTTGTATTGTTAAGCGGCGGATATTTTATCGATCACAAAAATACAG
>CAVGWP010000091.1:0-3554 GCA_963633095.1 bacterium
GTGCCGTTGTGCACTGTGTGCTTATATTCTCCTTGTTCTTTCTACCTATATTATATCGCATAATCTGTCCCATTTGCAGTACAGTTGTGTTTGCGTTACCCCAAAAACTTACGGTCTATGTTAAGTTTTCAATCAAAGTCAAAGCCATCGCAAGCAAATAATACCACATATATGCTATTTTGTCAATTAAAATGTTCCGCCTGCCCTATCTTAAATACCGTTGCCGATATACATTTTATCCACCGCGCTCCACAACTTTTCAGGTGTGTACTTGCCCTCGCGCAGGATCTTTTCTTCATCTAATACAACCTCTACTTTAAGCATGGCTTTATCTCCCTTCAGATTATCATTGAAAAGAATTTGATGTTTTATTTACATTTTATCCTCTGCCTGCGACAATGTCAAGTTAGTTGCTTTTTTACAAATCATTTTCTATGTCTAGCTTAATACTTGGCTGTTTTCTATCCTATACAACTTTAATAAAGGCAGCACTAAAAACTTTCTTGATCTATAAAAAAAGAGAGCTTTAAAGCTCTCTTTTTTTATTTAAAATCTAAAATCGCGAATTCCCTGTGCTATTTTTTCGAGGTGATCCTTACAAATCTCTCTGACTTTTTCTTTCGGAATGTTATTAAGCTCAGCTTCGATCATTTTCTCTCCGATCGCTCTTGTTTCTTCGGATGCATAGTCCATCAAAAATTCCTTGAGCGTCATAAGCGCGTTCGGATGGCAGCAGTTTTGGATCTGACGGGATTTGCAAAGCGACATAAATCTGTCGCCTGTTCTTCCCTCGCGGTAGCAGGCTGTGCAGAAAGACGGGATATATCCCATTTCCATAAGCCACTTAACGACATCGTCGAGCGTGCGCTGATCGGATACATCGAACTGCTCGGTGTCGTGCGGGCGCTCGCATTCGCTGTAGCCGCCGACAGAGGTTCTCGACGCTCCGCTGACCTGCGAAACACCGAGATGAATGACCTTTTCCCTGACAGCCTGACTCTCTCTCGTTGAAATGATCATTCCTGTATACGGAACGCAAATACGGATAAGAGCACAGATCTTTGCAAAAGTATCGTCATCAATACCGTTGTCGAACACATCCGGATCGATATCGTCTGCGCGTTTGATACGCGGAACACTTATCGTATGCGGTCCGACCCCGTGGACAGCCTCAAGGTGTTCGGCGTGCATAAGAAGTCCGGCAAACTCATAGCGATAAAGCTCGAGTCCGAACAAAACTCCGAGACCGACATCATCGATACCGCCCTGCATAGCTCTGTCCATAGCCTCGGTGTGGTAATTATAATCATGCTTCGGGCCTGTTGGATGAAGCTTTAAATAGCTTTCCTTGTGGTATGTCTCCTGAAACAGAATATATGTTCCTATTCCTGCATCTTTCAGCTTGCGGTAGTTCTCAACCGTTGTTGCGGCAATATTGACATTGACTCGGCGGATCGCGCCGTTTTTATGCTTGACATTGTAGATCGTATTGATGCAATCGAGGATATATTCTATCGGGTTGTTCTTAGGGTCTTCACCCGCTTCTATCGCAAGGCGCTTATGTCCCATGTCCTGAAGAGCGACAACCTCGCGCTCCACTTCCTCCTGCGTCAGCTTTTTGCGCGGAATATGGCGGTTTTTTGCGTGATACGGGCAGTAGACACAGCCGTTTACACAGTAGTTTGAAAGATAAAGCGGTGCAAAAATAACGATTCTGTTGCCGTAGAAATCTTTTTTGATCTGCTCAGCAAGAGCGTACATTCTTTCTATCTTATCCGGCATTTCACAAGCAAGAAGAACAGAAGCTTCTCGATGGGTGAGCCCTTTGAGCTGCTCCGCCTTGTCGAGAATCCGATCAATAAGCTCTGCATTATTTTTGTTTTCATCTGCATACTTCAGAGTATCGAGTATTTCCTCATGGTTTATAAATTCATCTGCAACAAGTGATTTAGGATCATATTTATACATTCCAATCATTTCCTTTCATTAAAGCGATTTGCAGTCGCCGCGGGATACGACGACATCGTATCCGATCTTTTTCATTCTGCCCTGCATACAAAATCGACATTCCGCCGCTTCGTCGCCTGTGCAGATCTTATTATCATACAGCATATATTTTTTCCTGACGCTCACCGGCGATAAATTCGGCATAACAACATTAGCGCCTGCCAGAATACCCTTTTCCCTGCCAAACGGATCGAGTGTGCCGAGCGCTGTTGTAGACGGCAAGAGCGCGTTCGGCAGCATAAGCCTGAGCAGTGATATCATAAACAGCGTGAGTTCGACGCTTCCTGCATCGTACTTTGCAAAAGGCGTATCGCAATGCGGAATAAACGGCCCTATGCCGACCATTTGCGGTTGAAGCTCATTCAAAAACAGCATATCTTCAGCCAAGCATTTTGCAGTTTGATACGGTGAGCCGACCATGAATCCGCTGCCGACCTGATAGCCGATCTTCTTAAGGTCAAAAAGACACTGTTTTCTGTTTTCAAGGCTCAGATATTCAGGGTGAAGCTTTTTATAATGCTCCTCATCTGCGGTTTCATGACGAAGCAGATATCTGTCTGCTCCGGCGTCGAACAGCGCTTTAAAGCTGTCGTAACCGCGCTCACCAAGCGAAAGCGTAACGGCGCAGTCCGGATACTTCTCTTTTATCTCGCGCACAATGCCGCACATTCGATCATCAGTATAGTATCCATCCTCTCCACCCTGCAAAACAAAGGTGCGAAACCCGAGCGAATATCCTTGCTCACAGCATTCCAATATATCGTTCTTTGTGAGCCGATACCTTTGAGCGTTGCTGTTGCTGTTGCGTATTCCGCAATAAATGCAGTCGTTCTTGCAGAAGTTCGATATTTCGATAAGTCCGCGCATATAAACTTCTTTGCCGTAGATCCGATGGCGGATCGTTCTTGCACGACTGTAAAGTTCTTCGCGGTCAACTTCATTTCGGCGGCTTATAAGCTCTTCAAATTCGCAAAGCTCAAGACTTTGTGTTTTTTCGAGCTTATCTATAAGCTCAGTCAAGTTCGACATTTGAATAAGTCACCTTCGCATTCACACCGTCTATTCTGCCGATCTTTCCGGAAAGCGCGCTGATAACATCGTTTTCGGCACAGATAACAATGCTGATAATGTTTATCTTCTGCTCGTGCATCGGTATGCCCATTCTGCCGACAATATATTTTCCATATTCATGCAGCAGTGCGTTCAGCGGTTCGACTCCGCATTCTTTTTCAACAATAATGCCGATTATCGCAATTCTTTTTTTCATTCTTCATCTCCCTTTCGCAAAAAATATCTGCGCTCTAAAAGAACGCAGATAGATCGTTTAATATCATGCGTCTTTCAAGTCGGAGCGTATCCTTTTCGTCAGACATTTGTTTATATTATATTATCACATTTATCGAATTTTGTCAATAAAAATAAAAGCAAAATAAAAATCGTAAAAAGTTTTACAATAAATTGCAAGAGGTTGCAACGACCAAATGCAATTTATTTTTTTATTTATTTTGGCTTTTGCCTATGGCGAGGATAGAGCAATGCAGAGGTGC
>CAVGWP010000092.1:0-3501 GCA_963633095.1 bacterium
AGTATCAGCAAAGGCCATGAGCTTATCCCGATAAAGGACGAATTGCAGCACGCTGAAAACTATCTGCTCATTCAAAGCTATCGTTATCGCAATCAGTTTTCATACAGGTTTGATATCGATCAGTCGCTTGAAAACTATCTTTGCAATAAAATAACCATTCAGCCGCTTATTGAAAATGCTATATATCACGGGCTTGACAGAATGGTGGATGAAGGTGAAATAATCGTAACTCTTTGCTCCGCGCCTGACGATCAAAACGATATACTTATAAAAGTCGAGGATAACGGCGTCGGAATGACAAAGGAGCAGTGTGAAAAGATCCTTCAAAAGCAGAGAAGCGATTCCAGCGGTATAGGTGTTAAAAATGTCAACGACCGATTGAAAATATATTTCGGCAGTAAATACGGACTTACAATCGACAGCGAACAGGATGTCGGAACGATCGTCACAGTGAGGATCCCGAAAATAGATAAGGAGGCTTAAGTATGAAAATGAAAAGATCGGTTTTTAT
Organism: bacterium; assembly: GCA_963633095.1. Classification (GTDB taxonomy): domain Bacteria; phylum Bacillota; class Clostridia; order Oscillospirales; family Acutalibacteraceae; genus RUG14109. The sequence goes on from CAVGWP010000092.1 coordinate 512, forward strand.
TCTTTTGTGCCTTGCCGTGTGTATAGCCTTATCTTCCTGTGCGATCGGATCGTCTGCAGATAAAAAGTATGTCGCAGTCATAATGAAATCTTCCAACTCGGATTTTTTCAAAAATCTTAAAAACGGGGTAGACTCCGCCGCAACCGAGTATAATGTCACAGTCACATTCGAGGGACCTGAAAACGAGGAAGATTATCTTTCTCAAAACCAAATGATAGAGCAGGCGGTAGAAAACGGCGCAGACGCGATTTTGTTTTCCGCTATCGATTACGAGCGTTCAAACGACGCTGTGAACAATGCAGTCAAAAAAGGCGTTAAGGTAATAACTATCGACAGCGATGTTTCTTCAGACAAGACCAGCGGCTTTATCGGAACAGACAATATTGCTGCCGGCAAAGCCGCGGCAAAAGCTGCGATCAATGCCGCAGGCGAATCGATTGCCAAAATCGGGATTGTCAACTACACCGAAGCTACTGACAACGGCAAACAGCGAGAGCAGGGCTTCAGAGCAGCGATAGAACAGTCGTCAGGCGCGCAGATCGTCGGAAGTGTAACGGCGGACAGTAATGTTGAAAGCGCAAAGGAAGGTGCACTCAGACTTTTGTCGGAGCACCCTGAGATAAACGTTCTTGTCGGCTTTAACGAGTGGATGACGCTCGGCGTCGGAGAAGCTATCAAATCAACGGGCAGTACCGGCAAGATCTACGGAATAGGCTTCGACACAAACATGACATCTGTTTCAATGATAGAAACGGGCGAAATGACAGCGCTTATCGTTCAAAATCCGTTTTCAATGGGCTACCTCGGAGTCAAAAAAGCCGAGGCTCTGATCAGTGGAAGTCCAATACCGGAAAAGATCATCTACACCGATGTGACCACCGTTGATAAAACCAATTTGTTCGATGAGGATATTCAAAAAATATTGTTTAGATTTTCTTAAAGGAGGAACTGAAATGTATCAGGCAAACAGTGAAAGGTATTCGAAAATGCAATATAATCGTTGCGGCAACAGCGGACTAAAGCTGCCGCAAATATCGCTCGGATTGTGGCACAATTTCGGCGATACAGCGCCGTATGAAAATATGAAGACTCTATGCCATACAGCGTTTGACAACGGTATCACGCATTTTGATCTTGCTAACAACTACGGGCCGGAGCCGGGCAGTGCAGAGCGAAATTTCGGAAAGATTCTGAAAGACAGCTTCGGACCATATCGCGACGAGCTTATTGTCAGCACCAAAGCGGGTTACACCATGTGGGACGGTCCTTACGGCGACTGGGGCAGCCGAAAATATCTTATTGCAAGTATTGATCAGAGTCTTAAAAGACTGGGACTTGATTATGTTGATATTTTTTATCATCATCGTCCCGACCCGTCAACTCCGCTCGAGGAAACAATGGGTGCTCTCACAAGAATAGTAAGAAGCGGTAAGGCACTTTATGCAGGCCTTTCAAATTATGACGGTGAAACGCTTCTGAAAGCGTGCCGTATTCTTGATGAGCTGCATTGCCCGTTTGTAATAAATCAGAACCGCTATTCGATTTTTGACAGAACAGTCGAGCAAAACGGCTTAAAGCAGAAAGCGAAAGAACTCCAAAAGGGAATCATCGTTTTCAGCCCGCTCGCGCAAGGTTTGCTGACCGATAGGTATCTCCACGGTATTCCGAGCGACAGCCGCGTCAGCACCGACGGAAGATTTTTAAACAGCTCAAGTATTACTCCCGAACGGCTCGACCAAATCAGAAGGCTGAATGAAATAGCGCAGTCGCGCGGACAATCGCTCGCACAAATGGCGCTTGCATGGCTTTTGCGTGACGATGCCGTGACCTCGGTGCTCATTGGTGCTTCCAAGCCGTCGCAGATCCTCGATAATATTTCCGCTGCTCAAAATCTGTCGTTTACACAGTCTGAGCTTGAAGAGATCGATCAAATTTCAATAAAATGAAAAGCTAATGAAACGCCGTGTGTTTTCACACGGCGTTTGCTTTTGCAAAGGCAGTTCGCAGCTCAAAGGCATACGGCGAATGGCTCGCCGAAAACACAAGGCTTGCAGAGGACGGAGAGCGCAATTCTCTAACACTGGGCGAAGCACAGCTCAGAGATAAGATAATCAAAGAGTATCGCAAACACGGTGTCAGACTGAGCCCGGAAGCGGCACAGGCTGAAATAATCGCTGATTTTGTGCAGGACACGCTTTTCGCTGACAACGGCACAACTCTTGACAGCTTAATCCGCGGGCTTGATAAAAAGCAGCGTGACGGCATTATAGGCTTTTTGCAGGACTTTATCGAATGGATAAAAAATAAGCTCGACCATAAGGATATCCCGAAAGAAATCCTCACGCTCGAACGAAAGCTGACTGCTGCCCTTGCCGAAGCTAAAGACGGCGAGAACGGCGGGGTGAGTTATTATATCGCAAAAGTCGAAGGCGGCAAAAGTGCCGTTGTGATCGAAGATGACATATTAGACGGAGTTGCAGAAAAAGATCAGGTTAAAGTCGTTAAAGATACAATAACACAAAAGTTTTCAAGCGGTGTTCCTATCAGCGGCAGACTGATTAAAGTAAATGCGGTTTCTAAAAATGAATTTACAAAATCAAAGTACAGTAGATATTTAAAAGCAACCGACGGAACTATATATGCTGATAAATTTAAAAGCGCAAATAACCTTGATGAAATTTTGCTTGCTTCCACAAACTATGTTAATGAAGATTTGAAACACGCCCGCAAAGACAAAATTAAAGAATTTGCTCGCGGTGATGTTTTAATAAGAGTTGGGAATAATGATTATTCGGCAAAAGTTATTGTAGGATTTACGGGGGAACAAATGCTATTATATGATATAATAGACTTTACCCCAACAAGTTTTACAATAAAAAAGAGAATACATCAGGAACTTGGCGAAAGTCGCCGCGCTCCAAGAAAGGATGTATTCTCTAACAACAAGATACCACAAAGTGAACCCGTTGTCAATAGTATTTTACGCGAAA
>CAVGWP010000093.1:0-3426 GCA_963633095.1 bacterium
CCGCCGTTCCAAACAGACGCTGTTGCCGGCAGATATACACCTGTGGAAACATAGCCTTTTTTATCGCCCGGCTGAGTGGTTGTTGTGGTTGCAGCTGTTGTTGACGCCGTTGTGAACGACTCATCGGGATCAACCTTGCCCTTTGCATAGATGTTCGATACATCTATATTAATAGCGGAAATACCGTTGTAATATGTCTCGTTCATAGCAAGGATAGCGATAGTATCCGGAACAAGACCGTCAAGGTTGTCAACATAGAACTTATAAAGTGTCTCGCCTGCTTCACTTGTTACAGTGTCGTTTTCACCGACAAGCTCAACAGAGTTCTGCCAGTCTCCGTTTGCAAAGCAGTATACCTTGAACTTAATACCGCAGTCAGCACCGCTGCCGCTTCTTGCGCTGTTGAAGCGAACCTTGAAGTAGACATAACCGTCATCATTCTTAGCTGCGCTGATAGCACGCTGAGCCTGAACGCTGTCCATTGTGAGCTCTGCGAGAACCTGCAAGCTGTCGAATGTGTAGTCCTTGGTGTTGAAGGTCATACCATCGGAAGTCTTTGTGAATGCTGTTGTCATCGGGTTGACATTTGTTGCATGGCTGTTCCAGCCTTCAGACTTGATGTTTGTGATAGTGCCGGACCAGTCACAGAAGATCGTACCGACTTCAGGTGCTGTTACTGTCGGGATATCGCTTGCATCAACAAATGTGATGTCATCGACATAAACCTTCTGAACAGAAGAATTATTTGTCGGGCAGATCGCAATACCTGTGATATTGCCGATGTTCTGCGATGTAACTGTTATCTGTGTGCCGTAAGCACCGTTGGATGTGAACGAATCGCCGCTGAGCGATACAAACTTCCTGCCTTTGATGGCATACTCGGTCATTGTTGCAGTGACAGTACCGCCCATGTAAGCCTGATCCCAATATACAGTGCCGTTCATGATGATGCCCCAGTGCGGTGCGTTGCCTGTGAAGGAAGCGCCGAGGTTTACCTTGATATCACGGACATTGGCAATGTCGGAGGATGAGAAGTTGATCTTAGCATAGTTGCTGCCTGTCTTCTCGTCCCAGTTGCTTGTTGTTACCATGAGTGCCTTGGTCGAGCCCGCAGCAGTCATATTAGAGCTGATTGCTGTGCTGATAACACTGTTGGAGGTCGAAACCTTAGCAAGGCTACCGTCTTCCCAGTCGATAACTCTCGAAGAAGAGGGCTGCGACGAAGTTGTGGTCGTAGTGGTCGCTGCCTTTGTAGTTGTTGTAGTTGTAGCAGCTGCCGACTTAGTTGTAGTAGTTGTGGAGGACGAAGACTGTGTCGGTGTGCCGGACATCCAACCCTTGGAAGTTATAAAATCGGAGAGAACTTTTGCAGCAGATACATGAGTTGCAACCGCAGGATGGCCTGCGCCGCCGCTTGTACCTCTTGTGAGCTCGAGCTTATAGATATTGTTGCTTGCACCACCGAGATCGTTGATCACTTCGGAGATAGCATCTGTTGTACCGAAATTGCCCGAATTCATCATGTTGTAAGCCCATACGATTGGAACATTTGAATATTTAGAGCGAACAGTATTAATAAGGTCTTTTGCAAGTGTTTTAAACTCACTGAGATATGTGGCACGATTAGTTTCATCACTTATAGTGCCGTAAAGTCCGACATCGTTTGTACCGAGATTCAGTACTACAACATTCGGCTTACGAGTGAACGAATAAGCGGTTGTCGAGCTTCTGTAATAGCTGGTGTACGGATATACGCCTCCCATTCTGACACCGATATATGTTCCTCTGATACCGATACCGCCGAGAGCGACAATAGATACATCGGAATTAAGTGTTTCTGCAGCAAGATATCCGTAAGACTGAGTTGCATCAGTGGATTCAAAACCATTCGATGTGGTGAATGCGCCGAGGTTGCCGACACCACAGGAAATAGAATCGCCGATAACCTCGATAAAACCGCTTTTATCGGCAGGCTTTGAATTAAGAGTACCTGTGAGAGTTACCGATTCAATGACATTACAAGCAGCTGCACTGGACTGCTTTGCAATTTTAAATGTATGGTTGCCGGAAGCAAGCCCTGTTGCAATAGTCCATGTAGTTCCCTTGCGCGCAGAAGTAGACTGAAATCTTGTGTTGACACGAGTGCCGTCAACATAAGCTGTAAAATAGATATCCGTTCTGCTTGTGTACGCGAGCGTTACCTTGACATCGCCGCTGCAATTAGCGGAAAACTCAATGCCCGAACCGGACCAGTCTGCCTCAGCGCCTGCCGAAGTGCTGTTGTAACGACCGTTGATCTTAAATTTGTCAACATTGTCTTTGATTGCATAAGTCGTTTCTGCCGCCGCTGTGATACCGATAGACGGGATCAGTACCGTGCTTAAAAGCATAACAGCTGACAACACAAGTGTGATGACTTTTTTCATAGTAAACTCTCCTTAAGCATAATGTTTTGTTGTATTTCACTAATTACATTTTAAATCCAAATTTAATTTTGGTCAACAATACATTGCGTATAATGAGCGAGAATAATTCGCCATATTGGAGAATTATTTTTAGAAAAAGTGTCAAATCGGAAACTAATTTGCGGTCTGATTATCGATTTAAACAATAATTTAATAGCTAAGTCTGCTATATATCGTTATTATTTAAAGATCAGATGTAAGATAACTGCATTTTTTTATCAGATCGTTAAACCTACTGTCGGCTCTGAGCTTTTCATATTCATCGCCTAACAACTGATTTTTGATCAGATTTTTGTACATGTTAGGAGAGCTCTTACTTTGGTAATCAAGTCCTTTTAGCCAAGAATCGGTGAACACCTGCATATCCCTTGAATAATATTTAATGTAGTGATCGACCGCTTTTTCTATATATTCAAAGAAATCGTCGTCGGAACCTTTCGTATAATATATTTTAGCTATTTCGCAGCATGCTTCGCACGCGATCGCATCAAACTCTGCGTAGCTGTCTTCTCCGAACCAAACTTCTAACAGCTTTAAGTATTTAAGATAAGATTGAAGTGCCTCGTCGTTAGTTTGAATAGAACAAAGCTGTTTGCAACGAGTAAACACAGATTTCAGCATTGCATAGTTTGATCTTGCACAGCAGACTTGCAGATAATCTCCTTGCGCAGCGTAGCAAGTAAGATTTTCAACCGAATAGATGAAATAAGGCTCACGATAGCAAATGCTGAGTGCTTTGTGATAGTCACCTATCGATGAATAATACTTAACCATGGCATAAGTTGCAATATCAGCAGGGTCTCTGTCGCTGCATCCCTTGACAATCTGGTCAAACAGCATTTCGAGAAGGTATCGTTTCAACGGATCGGCATCCCTCGCAACGCTTTCTATGTAGCGGCTCATTATTCTGTAATTGTTCGGCGCTTTTTTATACGCCTCAAATATCACTTCCTTTGCTCTT
>CAVGWP010000094.1:0-2987 GCA_963633095.1 bacterium
CTGTTTTAGTATTAGTCGTGGGGGTATCGCCAAGCGGTAAGGCACTGGATTTTGATTCCAGCATTCGTAGGTTCAAATCCTGCTACCCCTGCCAAATGCGATAAATCCGAACTTCATTACCGTGATAGGTGATGTGTTCGGATTTATTGTTTTTATTGAAACAACAGCATAGGAAGTCGTTTATCGATAAAAGTAAAAATATTATTCTGTAGGTTTGTCAATGATGTGTTACACCGAGGTAAAAAATTATTGAGAGTAGCCTTAGGAGATATCCAGTTAAGCAGGCGCATAGGAAAGTTATTGCATTTGCGAAGATGGACGGAAAAGCCGAGCTTTTGAAAGTGATCGAGAATATGAATCAGAAACTGCGTAGAGGAGTGGGTACTGTTCTCCTCAAAAGCTTCAAGGTAACGGTATCGTGAAAACTCATCTATGGCGGTATACTGATAGAACTTTTTGCCCGCAGCTGCCCCTACGAGGCAAGCAGCAGAAACAAACTTGACGTCTATCTGAACACGCTCACCGGGATAATTCATTTGTTCATACGGCTTAGGAATGTACTTTGGATTCTTCGGCTTGATCGCCATTTCGCCATTCCGGCGAATATTTCAAAAGGGATTGACGAAACTTTATATCTTGTGTTACACTGTTCATGGCAATTGAGAGCCTCTTTGTTGCTTTTTATTGTAATAACTTAACTGTAACACTTTTTGGCTCTAAATTGCTATCCTTTTTTCTTGCTGTAACATATCTATTGCAATCATACAAGCTATATATGATCTGTGATAAATTACTGTTGACTTATTGCCGATTTAATGATAAAATTAAACAAAAAATTGAATTTTCACATAACAACAGGGGGAATTAAATGAACGGTTTGGTAAACAGAGCTTTTCTGTTTGCACTCAGGGCACACGACGGTCAAAAACGAAAGGATGGCAAACCTTATATAGTTCATCCGTTTGCAGTGGCAAATGAGCTTGCAAAAAACGGTGCGGATGATGATTTGATTGCCGCAGGTCTTTTGCACGATACGATTGAGGACACCGATACAACGCCTGATGAGATTAAAGATCAGTTTGGCAGCGAAGTTCTCAGACTTATAATGTTTGACACTGAGAATAAATCTCTTTCATGGGAACAGCGAAAAACCGCGACGCTTAAAGCACTCGAAAACTGCGACAGAAAGTGCGCTATGCTAATTTGTTCTGATAAGCTTGCGAATATAAAAGATGTCGCCGAAAATTATCGGCAATCAGGCGAAAGTGTATGGAGCAGCTTTAAAAGGGGCAGGGAAAAGCAGGAGTGGTTGTATCGCGAATATATCACAGTTCTGGATAGTCTTTCTGACTTAAAAATGTACAATGAATTAAAAAGCACCGTGGAAACGGTCTTTAAGAAAAGGGGTAAAACAAAAATTCATGTCAAAACCGAAGTAAAAAACAACATCTGCTATGTCGCCGTCAGCGGTAATATCAGCTCGGTTAATGCCGGCGAATTTGAGAAGGCACTTTCAGAAGCGCCGGGCAGCACCGAAAGCGTTATTATCGATGCGAGCGCGCTTGAGTATATCTCGAGCGCAGGGCTCAGGGTAATTTTAAGTTTGAAAAAGCGATGCAAAGATATTTCTTTTCGTATTGTGGGTGTAAATGCAGAAGTTATGAGTATATTTGATGTCACGGGATTTTCCGAGATCATGGATATTGAACCTGCCGCACGGCAAAATCAGCATTAAAGGCTGTGAGGTTATCAGCAGAGAAAGTTGCAGTGAATACTGTCTTATTGATATTGGAGAATTGAGTGTATGCACACCTATGATATATCGAGAATATATTTTTCGATATTCTGCAATGCTCCCGAAAACGATGGATTCTATTCTTTATTATCTATTCAAAGCAAGAGTGCAACACTGACGAGCGGAGTATTATAACAAACTTTAGAACGACTGTGATGTTTTCAGGCTTGCTTACAAGGGCGCAGTCTCGTGGAATATAAAAAACGAATGAAAGGATATTTGTTATGCAAAATTTTACTTATTGCACACCGACCAAACTTGTTTTTGGTAAAAACTCTATTGAGAAACTGCCGGATATTTTAAGACCAATCGGCAAAAAAGTTCTTTTGACTTACGGCGGCGGAAGCATTAAAAAAATCGGATTATACGATGAAGTAAGGCGACTGCTCTCCGACTTTGAGGTCTATGAGCTTGCAGGCATTGAGCCCAACCCGAAATACACCACAAGCGTGCTCGGCGGCGTTAAGATCTGCAAGGAGCATGGCATTGATATTGTGCTTGCGGTCGGCGGCGGAAGTGTGCTCGATTGCTCAAAAGCTATTTGCGCCGGCGCATTGTACGACGGCGAGCCTTGGGATCTCATTACTTATAAGGTAAAAGCGAAGGCGGCTCTTCCGCTTGTTGATATTCTCACACTTGCTGCAACGGGCTCTGAGTATGACTGCGGCTGTGTTATCTCGCGCACCGAAACAAACGATAAAGTCGCCTATCTTGACGAGCTTTTATTCCCGACAGCGTCTATTCTCGATCCGAGATACACATTCTCCGTTTCCAAAAAGCAGACGGCTGCCGGTGCGGCGGACGCTATCAACCACATTATTGAGCAGTATTTCTGCGAGCACCACTCAACTTTGACAGACGGTATGTGCGAATCCGCTATCAAAAGCCTTATCGAAAATGCTCAAATTGCACTTAACGACCCCGAGAATTATGATGCAAGAGGCGAGTTTATGGTTGATTGTTCGCTTGCCTGCAACAACATTCTTTCGATTGGAAACAGTCCGTCGGGCTGGCCGTGCCACGGTATGGAGCATGCTTTGAGCGCATATTATGATATCACACACGGCGAGGGTCTTGCAATCCTGACTCCGAGATGGATGCAGCATATTCTTAATGATAAGACAATTGAGAGATTTGTAAGCTTCGGCACTCATATTTTCGGAATTGATCCGACCTTGCCCGAAAAGGAGAT
>CAVGWP010000095.1:0-2985 GCA_963633095.1 bacterium
CCTTATGATCTCAGTCAATGTAAATCCGGGAAAATATGAGCCTGTCGGAAACAAGGTCGATCCGATAATATCAGCGGCGCCGCCCATTATCATTGTTTGTCCTACACCGAGCTTCATAGCGCAAAGTGTAAGAGGAATAAACGACAAACTGATTTTGGTTATCGGTGTTTGAATTGAAAGGACTCGAGAGAAGATGACCTGAACAGCGATCATCAGTGCAAGAAACACCATGTCCGAGACAAACATCTTCTTAACAGATGTTTTCACGATAAACACAAGCAATGGAATAAACAGCACAACATAACCGACGGTTATTAACGTTGTGACGATCTTGTCCGAAAACCAATCAGTACACAGCTTTATTATGCACGCACTACCAACCAACACTACGGTGTACAGGATCGCACAGACTATTTTTGCAATTTTGCGGTTTTTGACATTTTCATTCATAAACAAAACAACTCCTTATTATTTTTTCGCTGAAACAATAATAAGGAGTGTCGGTCGATATTATTTTACAGCGGGATGCGATATGCACACCGCAAGAAATCTTTTCGTCCGAGCGGCAACTCCCCGTCCGTTCGGCACTTAACGCGCGCATATCTACTCTGTTTACATAAAACAGTATAACTCTATGATTGATAGTTGTCAATATAAATTTTATATAGCTTTTACGCGCTTTGTCATAAACACAAATACAATCGAATACAATCAATTAGAAAAAGCCCGGCTCAGCTCTCGGCTTGGCGGGACGAATTTATGGGAGCGGAAAGGTTAATTTAAATGGATATGCAGTTAACGACAAAAGAGATCTGTATGAGCACAGCCGGGTTCTCGACAAACGCCGAGCAAGCTGTTGACGGCGAATACACATTGCAGGATTATTGCCCGGATATAAAACGCATACTCAGGTGCAATATGACGCCGTTTATTCACAATGCGTCTGTGTCGGGCAATGTTGTCAATTTAGACGGCAGTGTTTCGATCAATGTTTTGTATCTCAGCGGCGACAGAAAAGAGGTCAGGTGCTTTGAAATTCAGAGCAGCTTTTCAAAGAAGGTAGATATGCCGGAGAACTGCGACAACTGTGATATAACCTACCTTGCCGACTGCGAATATGTTAATTGCAGAGCTGTCAACGAGCGAAAGCTTGATATTCATGGAGCAGTCTCGATAAAGCTGAATTGCCGCAGGCAAAAAAGCATTATGGCTGTCAGCGAAGCAGACTGCGACGATATTCAGGTCAGAACCGATAAGGCGGAGTTTTCAAAGCAGGTATGCAACGCAGATAAGCTTATTATCGTTAATGAAGAAATCTCAATAGACGAATCATACTCGCCTATTCTCAATATCATCTGCAAATCTGTGGATATTATAAACGAAGATGTTAAGCCTGTTATGAATAAGGTTGTTTATCGCTGTGACCTTTCGGTCAAGTTTACATACCTTAACGAAGACGGCACTTATGAGACAGTCGGCGACACCATTCCGATTAGTCAGATCATCGAAGCGGAAGACATGACCGATAACGCTGCGGTGTTCTGCAAATCGAAAATATGCGGATTCGAGCTTAAACCCCGCACCGACAAAAACGGCAACTGCACGAGCGCGATCTTAAACTGCAAAATGCTTGTCGGCGTACGTGCTTGGGAAATGTGTCTTGCCGATATAGTTACCGACGCATACAGCACCGAATGTGACATGAAGAAAAACGAAAGCAGGACATCCCTGCTTACTATCGGTGATGAAATCTCAGTTTCGCAGTCGCAAAAGGCGGTCTTTGATATTTCCGACGGTATCGGCGATGTTATCTGCATTTGTGCAGGAATGCCCGATATCAGCGTCGCACCGAACGGACAGAACGCTGTTATAAGCGGAAATGTGCCTATCGGCATTGTTTATATTAATTCTGAGGGAGATTGCAGCTACACGGAAAAGGACGCTGAAATTGAGCTTCAAAAGGAACTAAGCAAAGAATACAGCAGTTTTGATTTTGTATGCCGTGTCGGCGATATCGGATACACGATCGATTTGGACACAGGTTTAGAACTGAAATTCGATATTAAAATCAACATTTTACCCATGCAACTTCGTGAAATGACTATTATCGAAGAGCTCAGCAAAGATGAAAGCAGTCCGAAAACCTGCTCCGACAGACCGGCAATGACGCTTTATTTTGCCAAAAAAGGCGAGAGCATTTGGGACATTGCAATGAGATACAACACGCGTGCCGACGATATTATGAAGCAAAATGAATTGACAGCGGATATTTTACCGTCATCTAAAATGCTTATAATTTCGAGCATGGCATAAAGGAGGGAGTTTTGATGAGCATGGATAACATTTATGAAGATATTGCAAAACGCACTCAGGGGGATATTTATATAGGGGTCGTCGGACCTGTGAGGACCGGTAAATCCACATTTATCAAAAGGTTTATGGATGAGATCGTTCTTCCGAATATCAAAGAGGATTTTATAAGAGAACGCGCAAACGATGAGCTCCCGCAGTCTGCCTCGGGAAGAACAATAATGACGACTGAGCCGAAATTTGTGCCGGAGGACGCCGTTAATATATCTCTCGGAGATAATGCTTCCTTTGATGTACGGCTTATCGACTGTGTTGGCTATATTGTGCCGAGTTCGATAGGTTATATCGAAAATGACCAGCCGAGGATGGTAATGACGCCGTGGTACGATGAACCGATCCCCTTTAACATGGCGGCTGAAATAGGTACGCGAAAAGTTATAAATGAGCACTCGACTATCGGGCTTGTTGTAACGACAGACGGAAGCATCAGCGATATAGACCGAGATGAATATGAAGAAGCCGAAGAACGGGTCATCAATGAGTTAAAAGAGATAAACAAGCCGTTTGTTGTTATTTTAAACACCGTTGATCCAAAGAGTAAATCGGCTTTGTCGCTTTGCGAAAGACTCAGCGAAAAATATCAGACGCCGGTTATGCCTTTGAGCTGTGTAGAGC
>CAVGWP010000096.1:0-2843 GCA_963633095.1 bacterium
CAACAAGCGCACCTGCAGGATACCCCATAGATTGCAGCGTATCACCGTCGTATTCGGTGCTTATCTTAACGCCGATGTAAGCTCGTTTTGTGTCCTTGTTTGAAATGATGTCTTGGCAGAGAGTTTTAACATAGTTTGACGGAATTGCAAATCCCATGCCCTCATAGCTACTTCCGCCGATCTTCGATGAGTTGATGCCGATAAGCTGACCGGACGAGTTGAGCAGCGCACCGCCGGAGTTGCCGGGGTTGATAGCAGCGTCGGTCTGGATAAGCGACATTTCCTCAATGCCTTCAAGCTTCAATGTCCTGTTGAGTCCGCTGATAATACCGCTGCTGACCGAGCCCATGTATTGCAGTCCGCCCGGGTTGCCGATCGCAACAGCGGTCTGACCGACTTTAAGCGAAGAGGAATCGCCGAACTCAATAGCTGTAAGTCCTGTTTTGTTGATCTTAATAACTGCAAGGTCGGATTCGCTGTAATATCCGACAACGGTTGCTGGGATAGCTGTTGAAGGATCGTCGGGCAGGTAAACATTTATCGACGAATTACCGCTTGTGGCTTCAACTGCGGTTGAAATAACATGATAGTTAGTGATGATATATCCGTCGGAGCTGTATATAACGCCGGAGCCTTCGCCCGATTCTTCCTGAGTTTGTCCCCAAAACGAATTTGATTTAGCGGTCGCTCTTATTCCGACAACCGACGGCGCGGCTTTTTGCGCTACCGCAGTGACAAGCTCTTCAGTGCTCGTTTCGCTTACATTAACAACTTTTGTCGTGCCTGACGCAGTAGTTGTCGGTTCAGCAGAAGACGACGTGCTTTTATCAAGGCCGCCTGCAAATATCATTGCGCCCGAAGCAGCTACACCGCCGAGCACAGAGCAGATAAGGCAGCAGGCAATAACTATTGAAATAGGATACTTTTTGCGGCCTTTTTTGTTCTTTTCCTTTTTCGGCTTCGGAACATAGTAGCTGTTTTCTGCGTATGCACTGTAGCTTGCAACCGGCTGTTCATATTTCGGCTCGGTCGGCTGTGTGAAAGAGCTCTCCTTTGCACCGAGGTTGTTCAGCTCATCCGTGTTAAACGAATACTCACCGTTCTGAGGTCCTTTTTGTTCATTTTTCTGATTTTCATTTAAAGGATCAAAATTATCATACATAATAAATCCGCCTTTCGTGAAAAACCTGTTCGGTTTTTGTTTTCTGAGTTTATTATATAGGATATTTATTTCATAATTTATGTCTTTTTGTAAATAAACCGTAAACCCTTGCGGTATTTTATGACCGAACAGTAAACATCTATTTTGCCTATCAAGATTAAATAAACCGTCAGCACAATGTCGATCACAAATATCACGAGCAGTAAAACCGCCGTATAAAATGGAAACCGAGCAGCTATAAAGCCTATCGGAGCCTTCATAGCGTAAACAAATATCGCCGTCAGCCCGAGCCACATAAAAGAAAACTGCCGGCAGATCTGCCCGTTTAGATTGTGCGTATATTCGGAATAGTCCCACAAAATTATTCCAAATGCACGAGAGCACACAATTCCATAGATATATTCCGCTATTATTGCGGCGAGCGTTCCGAGAAACACACCGCAAAGCGTTCCGAGCTGTTCGCAGATAATGCTGATAAACAGTCCGCCGAAGCCGTAGACAGGGCAAAGCGGAGACAGTGCCATTGTTCTGCGGCTAATTGCTTTCCTGTAAGCAACTCTCGAAAAAACAGTTTCTATAATAAGCCCCAAAAACGAGCAAAGATAAAATATCATAAAATAATACATTGGATCACCAAAAGCACTTTTTTAATAGCTTTATCAAGAAAATTTAATTTTATCAAAATTCTATTGCGCCTTTAAATGGCATATAAATTAGCAGAGAGGGTGATAATATGAGATACATTACTCTGAGAAAGTCTACGCTTTTGAAGATCGGTGTGGGCATCATTGCGTTTATCGCTGTTGTGGGAGTTACATTCAGCGCGGCAGGCACCGAATCAACAAGCGCACAAAAGAAAAAACTGCCTATCTACTGCACAAGCAAAACCGAAAAGATCGCGTCGCTTTCATTTGACGCCGCATGGGGAAACGAAGATACAAACACACTGATCGAAATACTCGGAAAATACAATGTCAAAGCGACATTTTTTGTTGTCGGCGAGTGGGTGGATAAATATCCCGAATCGGTAAAAGCGTTATCCGATGCAGGCCACGAGATCCAAAATCATTCCGATACTCATCCGCATATGCCAAAGCTTTCTATCGAAGATATGACAAAACAGCTCAACAGCTGCAACGATAAAATTGAAAAGCTGACAGGCAAGCACCCGATACTTTTCCGCGCGCCCTACGGTGATTATGACAACACCATGCTCGACACGGTTCGCTCACTCGGAATGTACACTATTCAGTGGGATGTCGATTCGCTCGATTGGAAGGATCTCAGCGCCGCAGATATAAAAACAAGGGTGCTCACAAGGGTAAAGCCCGGCTCGATCGTGCTGTTCCACAATGCCGCTAAAAACACACCCGAGGCGTTGCCCGGCATAATCGAATCGCTTATAACCGACGGCTATAAGCTCATTCCGATCAGCGAGAATATCAGTAAGGGCGACTACACCGTTGATCACGAGGGCAGACAAATATCGTCTCCAACCGATATTAAAAGCTGAAACAGAATAAAAACCGTCGAACGGATAAGACTATGTATGAGGTGATCCGGGTGCTCATATCTGTCTGCCGAACGGCGTTTTTATATTTGACAATAGTTGTTTTTATGCGCATAATGGGCAAAAGGCAGGTCGGAGAACTTCAGCCGAGCGAGTTGTGCGTTACAATAC
>CAVGWP010000097.1:0-2215 GCA_963633095.1 bacterium
CGCATAGACTGTCTATGCAGAATTTATCCATAATAATATCTCCTTACCTTTTTGAGTGTGACATATCGTCAGTATTGTTATATTCATATTTTTCAATAAGCGTTACCGCACTATATGATAAATAATTAACAAAATATTTTTTCAAGCAAAAGCGTTGTCTTAAAAGATTGACAAATAATTAACAAAGCGATTGACAGAAGATAAAGAAATGTGTATAATGTAACAAGTGCTATCGAAACGCACACTAATATCAGGAAATGCTTTGAATATCAAAGCAAGGGCAAAACGGAAGGAGAACCACTTATGTCAAGAGTTTATAATTTTTCAGCAGGTCCGAGCCAGCTCCCGCTCTCGGTACTTAAAAAGGCGGCAGACCAGATGCTCGATTATGAGGGCAGCGGTCAGTCTGTAATGGAAATGTCTCACCGTTCAAAGATATACGGCGAGATCATCAATGGTGCTGAGGCGCTTGTCCGCGAGCTTATGCAGGTTCCGGATAACTATAAGGTACTGTTTTTACAGGGCGGTGCATCATCGCAGTTTGCAATGGTTCCGCTGAACCTTATGAACAAAAACCATAAGGCGGACTATGTTATCACAGGTCAGTGGGCAAATAAGGCATATAAAGAAGGCGCTCGTTACGGCGAAGCAAATGTTGTTGCTTCGTCTGCGGATAAGACTTTCTCTTATATCCCGAAGCTCGATCCCACAACATTCACAAAGGATGCTGACTATTTCCACATTTGCATGAACAACACTATCTACGGCACAAAGTGGCACACACTGCCCGAAACAGGCGATGTTCCGCTGGTTGCCGATATTTCGTCCTGCCTTATGTCAGAACCGATCGATGTTAAGAAGTTCGGCGTGCTTTATGCAGGTGCTCAGAAGAACCTTGCTCCGGCAGGCGTGACGCTTGTTATTATCCGTGAGGATCTCATAGGCAACGCTATGGATATCACTCCGACAATGTTTAATTATCAGACGCATGCCGACAACGGCTCTATGTTCAACACTCCGCCTTGCTACACGATCTATATAGCTAAGCTTGTTATGGAATGGATCAAGAACGAAATGGGCGGTCTTGAGAAGATGAAAGAGTATAACGAAAAGAAAGCGGCTATACTTTATAATTATCTTGACGAAAGCAAGCTTTTCAAGGGCACAGTTGTTTCGGAGGACCGTTCTATGATGAATGTTCCGTTTGTAACCGGAGATGCAGACCTTGACGCTAAGTTTGTCAAGGAGTCCACAGCTGCAGGCTTTGTAAACCTTAAAGGTCACAGAACTGTCGGCGGTATGCGCGCTTCTATCTATAACGCAATGCCTATCGAGGGCGTTGAAAAGCTTGTTGACTTCATGAAGAAGTTTGAAGCTGAAAACAAATAAATCAGCAAAGGGGAAAACGAAATGTTTAATATAAAAACTTTAAATAAAATATCTCCCGCAGGTCTTGACCGTTTCGACCGTGCAAAGTATACCTACGGTGACGACATTGCAGAGCCGGACGCTATTCTTGTCCGCTCCGCTTCAATGCATGAGATGGAACTGCCGGATAGTCTTAAAGCTATCGCAAGAGCAGGTGCAGGCGTCAATAATATTCCGCTTGATAAATGTTCTGAAAAGGGAATTGTCGTTTTCAACACTCCCGGCGCTAATGCAAACGCTGTCAAAGAGCTTGTCCTCGCAGGACTGCTCCTTTCTTCGAGAAAGGTAGTTGCAGGTATAGATTGGGCTAAAACTCTCAAGGGCAACGGAGACGCTGTCGGTAAAATGGTCGAAAAAGGCAAGAGCGCTTTTGCAGGCCCCGAAGTTGCCGGAAAGACACTCGGCGTTATCGGTCTCGGCGCAATCGGTATTCTTGTTGCAAATGCGGCTCGCTCGCTCGGTATGAATGTTTACGGCTATGATCCGTATCTTTCGGTCGATGCAGCTTGGAATCTGTCGCGCTCGGTCGTTCATGCAAATACACTCAAAGAGATCTATGCAAATTGCGACTATATCTCCATTCATGTTCCGCTTAACAGCGAGACTCGTGAAATGATCTGTGCAGAGTCTATCGCAACAATGAAAGACGGCGTTCGCATTCTCAATTTCGCCCGCGGCGATCTTGTTGCAAGCGCAGACATTATCAAAGCTCTTGAGTCCGGAAAGGTAGCTTCTTATGTGACAGACTTCCCGTCAGATGATGTTATCGGAGTTGACGGCGTTATCG
>CAVGWP010000097.1:2225-2827 GCA_963633095.1 bacterium
CGTTATCGCGATCCCGCACCTCGGCGCATCTACACCTGAATCGGAAGACAACTGCGCATTTATGGCAGCTAATGAGATCATGGGATTTTTGCAGAATGGTTCTATTAAAAACTCTGTCAATATGCCGAATGTTGAGCTCAGTGCTCCGACGGGTATGCGTATCTGCGTTATCCATAAGAATGTTCCGAACCTTATCACAAGCATCACATCTAAGATCTCCGAAGCTAATATCAATATCGAGAACATGGTAAACAAGTCGAGAAACGACTATGCCTACACTGTTATCGATACCGGCAAGGCTGACCTTAATGCGGTAGTTGCTGCTATCGGCGAGATCGACGAAGTTGTTAAGGCTTGGGTTCTTTGATCTGAATTTTAAATCCGAGCAATGCTCTGCAATTCCGAATGGAATATGACGCCTTTTAGAGGTAGGAACATCTGTTTGTGTTATATTTAAAAGTACCGATGTATTTTACATCGGTACTTTTTGCATTGGTACAGAGCTAATTTAGTTGACAAGAGCAACTTTTATAGGTATAATAAAAACAAGTATTTATGTAAAAATTCATTTTGGAGGAAACTTTATGTCTGAATACGGCAGC
>CAVGWP010000098.1:0-2775 GCA_963633095.1 bacterium
GACGCTATCTGACTAATGAAACTTGAAAATCCGAAATCCATATTATACCTCTTATTAACCGTAAATATTAACTTATTGTAAAAAAAACACCTGCCCTTAAATAGTATCATTATTTTGTGTGAAAATCAAGTAAAAAATAATATTTTAAAAAAGAAAGTGTTAAGAATATTATTTTTGTTGAGAAACAAGCGAAATTGTGCTATAATAAAATTAAATATATTTTTGTTTATTTCGGCTTTATTCGGAAAATCTAAAATTATCATCTATGTGAAAGGTTTGAGCATGATAATGGAAGATCTATTCGAAATTATTCCGTCGCAGCAGCCGAATGAAGACGAAAGTTCGGACGACGGTAAAGAAGCAAGGGAAGAGATAAAAGACTTCGGCAGTATCACAACGGGAAGCCGATATCCGATCCACTGCCTGACTATTATCGGGCAGATCGAGGGACATTATATTCTTCCGTCGCAGAATAAATCCACCAAATACGAACATGTGATCCCGCAGCTTGTTGCTGCTGAGGAAGATCCGCACATAAAAGGGCTTTTGATGATATTGAACACAGTCGGCGGTGATGTCGAAGCAGGGCTTGCAATAGCCGAGCTTGTTGCGGGAATGAAAAAGCCTGTCGTATCGCTTGTGCTCGGCGGTGGTCATTCAATAGGCGTCCCGCTTGCGGTCTGCGCGTCTCGCTCATTTATAGTTCCGAGCGCCACTATGACTATTCATCCCGTGAGAATGAGCGGCCTTGTTGTCGGCGTACCGCAGACATATTCTTATTTTGAGCGTATGCAGGACAGGATAGTTAAATTTGTCTGCGATAATTCAAATGTCACTGAGGACTGTTTTCGCCGTATGCTTCACAACACGACCGAGCTTGCAACGGATATCGGGACGGTTTTAAACGGCGATGAAGCCGTAAAGTGCGGACTTATTGATGAAATAGGTTCGCTTTCAAATGCAATATCTTATTTATACAGTGCGATAGAACAAAGCTCCGATTAAAGGAGCGATACATATTGAAAGGATACATATTAGATGTCAGAAAAGAAAAAAGCATCCAAAAATTCCGGCAAGAAAGCTGTTGCAAGCGGATCAAAAACTGCAACAGCGCAAATGAAAGAGCCGAGTCAGCCGTCAACATTCCGTCGGCAGACAGCGGCTGTCGTTTTGTTTGCATTTGCTGTTTTAACGCTGTTTATAGTACTTATAAAGGGAGAAAAGGTCTGGAGCTTTTTTCATGGCATGATGTTCGGGCTTTTCGGAGTCTGTGCGTTTATCGTACCTGTTGTGCTCGGCGGCGTTGCCGTTATGATGACGATGGACAAGGCATATCAGAAGATCAGAGTCACGGTGTTTGAAGCGTGTATCATCATCGTCTTGTTCGGCGCACTTATTCAGTCGTTTGTCCACAGCACTGCGGATAAAGCGTTTTTCGGCTATGTCGGCGAAGCCTATACAAACGGCATCGCATTGTCGGGCGGCGGTTCGCTCGGCGCGATTCTTTCGTATCCGCTTATGCGCTTTCTCGGCGATGTCGGAGCAAGAATACTGCTCATTCTCGCGTTGTTTGTCGTTTTGATGATAATCAGCAATACGACTCTCAAAGCACTGTTCAAAAAGGCGTCGAAGCCTGTTAAGGTAATGCGTGAGAAAAAGCGCGAGCATGATGAGAGAGTTGCAAACGAAGATCCGTTTCCGCCTCATCCCGTTCATTCGGACATTCCGTTCGATCTTGATGATCCGGTCCGCCCTGCAACAGACCGCGCGGCTATCTCTAATGATAAGCGCAGACGGCTTTTGGACGCTTTTTCAAATAAGCCGAACAAATCTGATTATCCCGAGCTTGACGATGAAGAGCCTACAAATAAAGAACCCGACGAGATCTTGCAGGACGATAAGCCTGTAAAGCCGTCATCAGCTGCCGAATCGGATAAAAAGGAGAAAAAGTCCGATAAAAAAGCGGAAAAACCGGAGGTTCACCGTTTGCCGCTCGACGATGATATAGTGCCCGGTGAATATAAATATCCGCCTATGTCGCTGTTTGAAAGACCAAAAGCGGTCAATTCAAGCAAAGTCGGCATCGAGATGAAGCAAAATGCCACCAAGCTTATCAGTACGCTTGCAAGCTTCGGAATAGAAGCAAAAGTTGTAAATATCAGCCGAGGTCCATCTGTAACACGATATGAGCTTGAGCCTGCGGCAGGTGTTAGAATAAATAAGATAAAAAATCTTGAAGACGATATCTCGATGAGCGTCGCGGCGCAGGTGCGTATCGAAGCACCGATCCCGAACACAGCCGCTGTCGGCATTGAGATCCCGAATAAAACGAAGTCCACTGTCACTATACGAGAAGCGCTTGAATCCGCTGAATTTGCCAATTCAAAATCCAAGCTTTCCGTTGCGCTCGGTAAGGATATTACAGGTAAAGTCGTTGTGTGCAATCTCGATAAAATGCCGCATATTCTCATCGCAGGTACTACAGGTTCGGGTAAATCGGTCTGCACAAACTCAATGATCGTCAGTCTGCTTTGCAACTCAACACCCGACGAAGTGAAGCTCTTGCTTATCGATCCTAAGGTTGTTGAGTTCGGTATGTATAACGGCATACCACAGCTTTTGGTCCCTGTTGTTACCGATCCTCAGAAAGCGGCAGGTGCGCTCGGTTGGGCGGTCGTTGAAATGGAAAAACGATATAATATGTTTGCAAATTGCGGTGTCAGAGATTTGAAATCCTATAACAACCTTTGCAAAACCCGCGAGGATCTCCAGCCT
>CAVGWP010000099.1:0-2767 GCA_963633095.1 bacterium
TAGTATAACATTTTAATGCATCGATTTCAATAAAAAATAAAATATTTTTTGTGCAAGAATATTGTTTAAGTAGTAAATGTATACAATACACACAATAGAAACTGCAATAATTGGTAAAAATGTATATTGTAATTTATCACATCATATGATAAAATATATTTAGCAAAAAAAAACACTATATACAATTATAGGAGGATGATTAACACTTTAATTGTTAAATATAAGGCATGTAAAAAAGGAAAGAGGTTTTAATATGAAAAGGACCATTTCGTTGTGTTTGTGCGTTGTGCTGGTAATTTCGGCTATATCCCAATTAACCGCAAGCGCAAAAACAGTAGTCGGAGATGTCAACGGTGACGGAAGCCTCACGATTGCAGATGTCAGAAGTGCGATCGCATATATAGCTAACACATCCGAAGAAAACAATGTCAAACATGCCGATTTTAACGGAGACGGCGCAGTTAACCTTACAGACATCAGATTGATAACAGAGGCAATTTCCGAAAATGCATCGTTATCTGTGAATCCGTCTATGAAGGATTTGGCGTTCAATCTTTTGAAAAACAGCTATAAAAAGGAAAAAACACAGCAATAAATGTAATATCGGCTGCCAATATAATTTCTATGATGGCTGACGGTGCAAGTGATGAAACCGCGTCTCAATTAAAAAATATCCTTGGGCTTGCCGATGATGAAAACATATATGATATGCTTAATCGTTATTCGTCTAAGGACGGTTTTACATTTAGCAACAGTGTTTTTATCCGTGACGGATTTAATGTCAACCGGACATATATAGATAACCTTACAAATAACTATAATGCGATTATTAACCAAAATGAAGATTTCGGCGACAATACAGCTAAGAAATATTCAGATTGGCTAAGCGAAAAAACGGACGGCTTAATAACAGGAAGCACCCCTTCATTTAATGCTAATGACAGAATGCTGCTTGCGAATGCATCGTGCTTCAAAAGCGCGTGGAGTAATCCGTTCAGTGATAAGCTGACCGAAGACGGCACATTTGTTTCTTCCGCAGGAGAAAGTCAGGAAACAAAAATGTTAGTCGAAAAAGGCGGTATTCAGATCTCCGGTAATAGCACCGCTTATATTTTTAGCAAATCATATCAAGGCGGAAAGTATTATTTCACTGCTATAATGCCGAGAAAAACAGAGGATCTGCAGACATATATCGATAGTTTAACACCGTCTATGATATATCGTTTGACTAACAAAACGCTTGTCAGAACAGCAACTGTAAAGATTCTTGCATTCGATATTTCCGATAATGTTGATTTGAACGACACAATGAGTAAAATGGGTGTCAACGGCGCAAGCTTCGGCAATATATCCGCCGACTCGGTAGGTGTAAGAAGCGCAACACAAAAAACTGTTTTCTCTATAGATGAAAAGGGAACGGCATCTGCATCCGAATCACAGGCGATTATATCGATCGGTAATCCGGATGACACTGTTGTATTCAACCGTCCGTTTATCTATATGGTTTGTGATCGTGAAAACGACACTCCGTTGATAATCGGCACAGTCGATTCTGCCAAGTAATTATTAGTAAAAATTGCCCCATACAAATGGGGCATTTTTCGTTTTACAGTTTTTATGTTTATCTTGACAAAAAAGTTGCTCGATGATATAATAAAAAATGGCTTATTTTACGCTTGTTAAAAAGGAAGGATCGAAATAATGAAAACCGTTGATTTGATCGTGCCGTGCTATAATGAAGGGGAAATGATCGACATATTTTTCGATAAAACGTCGTCTGTCGTTTCCGAAATAGACGGATATTCGTTCAGTTTTATTTTTATAGATGATGGCAGTAAGGATGATACTCTCAAAAAGATAAAAGCCCTTGCCGATAAACATTCCAATGTTAAATACATTTCGTTTTCACGCAACTTCGGCAAAGAAGCCGGTATGTATGCCGGCTTGAAAGCATCGACTGCGGACAGAGTTGCTGTTATCGATGCAGACCTTCAGCATCCGCCGGAGCTTATTTCCGATATGCTTCATGCTATCGATGCAGAGGGGTATGACTCCTGCTCGGCGCGCCGCGTGTCGAGAGACGGCGAGCCGAAGATCAGAAGTGCCTTTGCGAGAATGTTCTATCGCATGATAAATAAAATGAGCGAAGTCGAAATTGTTGACGGTGCGGTCGATTTCAGAATGATGACAAGGCAGATGGTTGACGCTATCCTCGATATGCCTGAGGTTCAGCGTTTTTCAAAGGGCATTTTCTGCTGGGTCGGATTCAACACAAAGTGGATCGAATTTAAAAACGTTGAGCGTGTTGCCGGCGAATCGAGGTGGTCGTTTTGGTCGCTTTTCCGCTATGCGATCGACGGTATCACAGCATTCACAACATTTCCGCTTCGTCTTGCAACAATATTCGGCTCGATCATATCAATGTCCGCCTTTATTTATTTAATAGTAGTGCTTATTAAAACTATCGTGTGCGGCCCCGATGTCGGCGGTTATGCCTCCACTATTATCATCATGCTGTTTATCGGCGGAATCATAATCATGTCGCTCGGCATAATAGGCGAATATCTTGCAAGACTTTATATGGAGAGCAAAAACCGACCTATATTCATTTATAAAGATACCAATGTTGAGGGACTGAAAAATGGCAGAAAATAAAGGCTCTCATCGCATTTGGGATTTTATTATAAACATCCCGCCGATCAGATGGTTTTTGAATCTTCCTTTGTGCCGAAAGATCGGCGAATCGAAGATCGGCAGTAAGCTTTTC
>CAVGWP010000100.1:0-2623 GCA_963633095.1 bacterium
TTGAAAGCAGATTTGATGTTATGGATTTCCGTGTAACGGATGACAGTCTCACAAATGACGAAATTTTGTCAAAGCTGAAGAGTGCGCTTCCGCCCGATATTATTGCTCAAAAGGTCTATGAACCGCACACAAAAGCAAAGATAATCAGATTTGCGGAGTTTGATATTTCGGTAGTCTGCGACAATCAAAACGCTGAAAAGCTGAAAGCATTTTTCACTGCCGATGAACTAATCGTTGATAAAACAACAAAGAAAAAAGAGATCAAGTCGTTCGATGTAAAGCCTAAGATCAAGGATATGCATATCACTGACTGCGAAGGCGGTGTCAGTGTATATCTTCTGCTTCCGGCAGGCAACGACGAAAATATAAATCCGATGATAATGTTTGACGCCGCCGAGAAGTTTGGAATTGAATTTGATGTCGAAAGAGTTGTCCGTGGAATGATCTTCGACGAAAATATAAAACCGTTTGAATAAAGGAGCAACTTAATGTTATTAGTTATAGATATAGGCAATACTAATATAACCGTCGGTTGTTACGCCGGTGATGATCTTTTGTTTACAGGTCGCATCTCAACAGACGAACGCAAAACGGGAGATCAGTATGCAATCGATCTTTACAATATTTTCAGATTAAATAAAGTTTCTCACGATAAGTTTGAAAACTGTATTCTTTGCTCGGTCGTTCCGTCGCTCGACCACGCTTTTCGTTATGCTGTAAAAAAGGTGACGGGTAAAAAGCCGATGGCTGTCGGACCGGGAATCAAAACAGGACTTAATATCAAGATAGACGATCCGGCTCAGCTTGGCGCAGACCTTGTTGTCGGTGCGGTCGCCGCTATTTCAAAATATCCCGCGCCGATAGTGATACTTGATCTCGGAACAGCAACTACTATAAGTGTTGTTGATGAAAACGGCCGTTTTCTCGGCGGATCCATTTGCGCAGGTTTAGGAATAACGCTCGACGCCCTTTCATCGCGTACATCAATGCTCCCACGCATATCGATAGAAGCGCCTAAGAATCCTATCGGCACAAACACGGTGGACTCGATGAAGTCGGGACTTGTCCTTGGAAGCGCCGCTATGATAGATGGTATGATAACTCGTATCGAACGGCAGATAGGCAAGGTTAAAAGTGTTGTCGCAACAGGCGGATTATGCCCGGTGGTTATTGAAAACTGCGACAGGGATATAACATTCAATGATAATCTGCTTTTGGAGGGATTAAAGATCATATATCAAAAGAATATATGATTTTTAAAATATTTTAATTGCGCTGTATCCTTAAAAGGAACAGCAGCAGGAGGTTATTTATGAAGAAATCAGAAACACTCAAACTCACAACGACGGCGATCTTTACGGCGATCCTTGTACTAATGGCGTTCACTCCGCTCGGATATTTGAAAACCGGCGGTCTTGAGATCTCTTTTTCAATGATTCCGGTTGCACTCGGAGCAATGTTGCTCGGACCTGCGTGCGGTGCGATACTTGGTGCTGTGTTCGGTATAACAAGCTATATTCAGTGTTTCGGAATGAGTGCGTTCGGCGCGGCACTGCTTGGTATCAGTCCGTTTCTCACTGTGGTCGTCTGCATAATTCCGAGAACGCTCATGGGCTGGCTCACGGGATTGATTTTCGGAGCTATTCAAAAAGGCGTTTCTGCTTCACAGCATAAATCAGTGAAGCTTCTGCCTTATATTGTATCGAGCCTCGCAGCTCCGATACTGAATACGCTGCTTTTCATGACAACGCTTTGCGTCTGCTTTTACAACACCGATTTCATTCAGGGTCTTGCAAAGAGCCTGGACTCCGGAAATGTGTTTATGTTTGTTATTCTTTTTGTCGGCATAAACGGACTTATCGAAGCAATCGTTTCCGCCGTGATCTGTATTCCGTCGTCTAAAGCACTCGGACATGTCTACGGCAGGATCTTATCAAAATAATAAAAAGGACTTATTATGTACAAACTTCTGAAAAAAGAAAAAAGTGCTCGAAGAGGCGAGTTTATAACAAACCGCGGAACTGTTCAAACTCCGGCATTTATGAATGTTGCTACTTGCGGTGCTATTAAAGGTGCTGTTTCATCTTACGATTTGAAAGACCTTAAATGCCAAGTCCAGCTGTGCAATACATATCATTTGCACTTGCGGCCGACAGATGAGGTCGTTAAAACAATGGGCGGATTGCACAGGTTCACGGGTTTCGATGGGCCTATCCTCACCGATTCAGGCGGATTTCAGGTTTTCTCACTTTCAAAATTAAATAATATCAAAGAAGAAGGCGTTACATTTGCATCGCATATCGACGGCAGAAAGATATTTATGGGGCCTGAGGAGAGCATGCAGATCCAGTCTAACCTTGCTTCAACTATTGCAATGGCGTTTGATGAATGCGTTGAAAACCCTGCCGAATACAGCTATGCGAAGGAATCGGTCGCTCGTACAACACGCTGGCTTGAACGCTGCAAGGCTGAAATGAAGCGTCTTAACTCTCTTGAATCGACTATCAACCGCGAGCAAATGCTGTTTGGTATCAATCAGGGTGCGGCGTATAAAGATCTCAGGATCGAGCACATGAAGAGAATTGCCGACATGGAGCTTGACGGATATGCGATAGGCGGACTT
>CAVGWP010000101.1:0-2617 GCA_963633095.1 bacterium
GTTATGTTAAAACAATGCTTAATATACTCACAAGCGCATTTGAATTTGTTTCAAAGGAAAAAATGTGCGAGCCCTTGAATGTAAGAATTAAAATACACGAAGAACATAAAGACGAGCTGAAAGTGTTATCGGAAAACGATCAAAAAAAGCTTGAAGAGTATATTCTCTCCGATAAAAGTCCCGCCGGTATCGGAATAATGCTTTCATTATACGCAGGGCTGAGGATAGGAGAGATCTGTGCGCTGAAGTGGGAGGATTTAGAGTTTGAAAACGCGATCATTCATGTTCGTCACACCGTATCCCGTGTGAAATCCGACAGCGAAGGAAGATCAAAGCTTATAATAGACGCCCCGAAAACAAAATCATCGAAAAGAGACATACCGATGTCCTCGGTCTTGCTGCAATTGTTTGCAGACAAAGCTGAAAGCAATCCGGAAAAATATGTGATATCCGAAAAGAAAGAGTTTGAAAATCCGCGCACTTTTGAAAATAAATTTCATCGGATACTGAAAAAATGCGGAGTAGAAAATATGAATTTTCATGCATTGCGCCATACATTTGCAACACGCTGTGTTGAGGCAGGGGTCGATATCAAATCCCTCAGCGAAATACTCGGTCATTCGGGGGTTTCAATTACGCTCAACACGTATGTTCATTCATCAATGGAGCTAAAACGCAGTCAGCTTGAAAAGCTGTCATGCAATGCTGTGTGATCGGGAAAGGTGTCAAAATGGTGTCATGCGAGACAAAAATACGCATAATCCCGCAGTTTTTCGCGGATGTAACAGTTCTACGAAAAAATGGTTTCCATGATATATATATTTTAGCATAAATAAAGCTCGGCGGTATTTCGTCGAGCTTTTTAAATTGAAGTAACTCTACTCAAGCTTTAAATCCTGTTGTCGTCTTCCTCGTAAGGCGAGGAACATCTTGGTGAGATCATAATTCAAATCTTAGCTCGCCGTGACATCAACGAAGTCAGTTTACCGTGGTCTGCTATCACATTTACAAGCCTTCAATGCTCGACATTCGGCTATCTGTACCGAAAGACAGAGCGGTCCTTAAATATACTGCTTGTATAAAATCTGACTGCCGCCCATTACAAAATACGAAAGATTCATCGTTTATTTTGCGAGGATCTGTTTCACCATCGTTCGGAGCTTCGACTTCAGTTCGCTGTCGGGGATGTTGCCGTTGAAGCAGTCGTCGGTGAACGAATTAAACGCTGTCCAATACTTGCTTATCTGCGGTATCGACGGCATCGGGACTGAGTTTTTAAGCTGGCTGAGTGTTGCGCCGACTGTTTTATCTGCAAGGACATCGTTGTTGTCGGCGACTGTTTTATTGACAGGCAGTAAAGCGCGGTCTTTGAAACGCTTGAGCTGGTTTTGCTCGCTTGTCAGGTGCTGAGCGAGTTTCATTGCGGCGGCGGGGTCTTTAGTCTTTGCATTGACAACATACACCTTATAGTCTGCAAACGATTTAAAAGGCGCGGTGTTGTCGCCGATCGTAACGCTCGGCAGAGCCGCGACGCCGTAGTTATCGCCGAGTGCTTCTTTCATTGCGTCCGCTTTCCTATAGTCTGTGACATAGCTTAAAAGCTTGCCGCTTTTGATTTGAGTGAGCGCCTCGTTTTCGTCGCAGTTTACAACGCCCTGCGATTTAAGCGATTTGATAAATTTCGCCGCCGCAACGCCGTTGTCGTTATCGAAGTCGCAGGCGGTCGAATCATCGCCGTTTTCACCGAAGAGAGTGCAGCCTGCGGTAAAAAACACCGAAGAGCCGTAGTATCCTTCTTTAAAGTTCATGCCGAATTTGTAAACTCCGCTGTCGGTTTTTTTGGCAAGAATTTTGCTAAGATCTTTCGCGTCTTCATCGCTGATCATCGACTTATTATAATAGAGAAGATATGTCTCCGCGGAAGACGGGAAACCGTAGAGCTTGCCGTTGTAGGTCGCGGCTCTCACCGAGCCTTCGGAGCATTCGTTTTCGATTTTTTGCTTATAGCCGCCCGAGATCTCATAGATCGCTCCGGCTGAAACGAGCGAGCCGATTTGGTCGTGGCTCACCGCGAAAACATCTGCCGCGGCGTCTATGTCTTTGAGTGCTTCCTCGGCGGCTTTATCCTCGCCTGTAACCTTTTTTTCGATATCGTTTTTGACATCGGTGTAGGCTGTTTTGAAGCCGTCGAGCATTTCGCCGAGCATGGTCTGCTCGTCGGACGAGCCCCAGAGAGTGAGCTTTTCGGCTGCGGCCGAACCGCTCGTTGAGCCGCCCGAATTGTCGCCGCAGGACGATAGCGACAGCGCAAGCGTGGCGGCGACTGCACCGCAGAACAGTTTGTATAGTGTTTTACTAAGCCGTTTTTTCATAAAATCGCCTTTCTTTTTTAAATTTTAGCTTTATACGATTATAGTGTGCCACAAAACCTAAATTTAATTCCAACGGCAAAGTTACTTTGTTGCCCCGACCGTCGGCTATGCACAGAAAAGCCTCCCCACGGTGTGGGGAGATGTCACGCAGTGACTGAAAAAACGGCTCCCCTGTGTAAGGGGTTACTCACCACGGTGTGGGGAGATGTCACGCAGTGACAGAGGGGACGGGCTCCGGTGCGGAG
>CAVGWP010000102.1:0-2539 GCA_963633095.1 bacterium
ACTCATCTATTATGTTTCGCCCGCAAAACTTGCAAAACATTTATGCTCTCCTTTTTTTCAATACGGCGTTACTCTGCCTGATATTGATTAGCTTGTCAATAGACAAATAAACTCTTTCTTTTGTTGAAATATATGATATTTGCGATCAAAGTTCCTATGCCGGCTCCCATGGACCCCGCAAAGCTTGCATTAAATACGGGAATTCCGAACCCAAGACTAACGACGGCTAAATAGATCAAGTCTGCGCCGATGACAACACCGGATAAAATATACAAGCACAGCGGTCCGTCTTTTTTGTATTTCGCCAGGCGCATTCTTGTGAAAATGGCAAAACCAGCTGCGGCAAGTGTAATAATTCCGAAAATTATATCTACTGCCTGAAGTCCGCCGTAACACGCGTACATAAGCTCGGATGTAACATCATATTCAGTAACCCATTCCCAGAATTGGCCCATCACAAGAAGCAATCCTTGTATAATATTGTACACAGCTGAGGCAAACAGCGCAAAGTATATTATAAACTTATACCAGCCCATATTAAACGGATTAACCGCCGTGTATGGGTTCTGCAAAGCATTATTGGGGTACGGCTGCTGCGCGTACGGGTTTTGTACCGGTGCGGCTGTGTGTGTGTAGCCGGGCGCCGTGCTTGCTGTGTTCTGATTTGTCTGCGGTATCACAGCACCGCATCTCTGACAAAACTGCTGATTGGCATCAGTCGGCGCGCCGCATTTACTGCAAAAACTCATTTTTCATTGCCATCCTTTAAACATCACTTATTTTGATTTTGACTGCGGTTCTTGATCTCCTCGACATCATCACGAATGTCGGCAATATGTCGGGCAATGCCCAAAAACACCTGTGCCACGGCAAATACAAAAGTTTCAATTCCGATATCACGAATAACTGCAGTGATCGCAAGCGCAGTATATTCATCTTTCAAGTTGTCAAATATGCTGTCGTCGAACAGTCTGAATCCATCGATCGTCGCTCTCATTCCGCCGAGGGTGATAAGGCTGTATAGTATCGCGGCGATATATATACCAATCACAATAGTGGAAGCTATATTTATCCACCTTCTGCCCGTTCTGAATATCGGCATCGGCATTTGTGTGAGGCTGTTGCCGCTCGCTTCTTTATTGCTTGTGTAATAACTGTTGTCGGCTGAATACTGCGTCTCTTGAGTGAAGCTCGAACAGCCGCAGCTTACGCAGAAATTCGCATCGTCATCAACCATTGCACCGCACCTTACACATTTTTTACTCATAATTTTATCTCCTCTTCTTTTATTTCACCAACCGTAATAAGCGTCGGCATATTTATATACTCCGTTTTCCTTTTGAAGCACTAAAGTCTTTTTCTCTTTGTCCGAACCGACTGAGCTTTCATATGTTTTCACCTTAAGCTTGCCGTCTTTACACAGTTCCACCGACTGTATCTCTTGCACGACACCGCCCCACGAGGGAACGCAAGCGAAAAGATGCTCGTTATAAGCGTATATGCCGTCGCTCGGCATATCGATCGACGAAACAAAGTATTTATGAAAATGCTTTTCGGCTTCGCTTATGTTATCGCAGCAGGTTATTTCGCTCATAGTCACCGATGATTGCCCGCCGGTGGCTACATAGCTTCTATATGCCTCTTTTGCCAAATTGCTGTTGCCGCCGAAAGAACAAACTGTCAGATAATTAACGCATTTATTATAAGCGTCAACGATCTCTCTCACCCAAGCCATATCGTATGCCGCTGTGGGCTTCGCGGTTGTCGGCTTTGCTGTGGTAGGCTTAGCCGTTGTTGCCGCTTTAGTCGTTGTCGTTGTCGGAGCTGTAGTCGTGGTTGTAGTTGTCGGAGCGGTCGCGGTCTGCGTCGCAGTCGAGCCGCTGATACTCGGCAACACCACCGCGCCCGACCCTTTCGGCGAACGGGCGCAAAGCAGTATTACCGCAACTAAAATGGCAGCCAAGGCAACAGCTGCGCAGGACAGCGATATTAAAATAACAAGCTTTTTTTGAGGATTCGGCTTTACAGCACTGTTTTTGTATGGAAACGGCGCCGCACTGCCGAAATCGCGGCTTTTCTCAGCTCTT
Organism: bacterium; assembly: GCA_963633095.1. Taxonomy (GTDB): domain Bacteria; phylum Bacillota; class Clostridia; order Oscillospirales; family Acutalibacteraceae; genus RUG14109. The sequence continues at coordinate 2,088 of CAVGWP010000102.1, forward strand.
TTTCCGCAATAGGGACAAAATTCGGACTCATCTATTATGTTTCGCCCGCAAAACTTGCAAAACATTTATGCTCTCCTTTTACTACTGCGCGGGATAAGCGACAGTGTAGATATCGACGCTGTTGTCCGCAAGTGTCGCATAGAGATATATTGTGCCGTCGAAAGCTGTTATGTATTTATAATCCTTTGCGCTTTCGATAAGCGTCTTGCCGGTGATCGCGCTCACAAGCGAATAGGTGTAATTGGCTTTTTCAACCTCTATAAGCCAAGCACCGACGGAGCTGCCGTTTAGTGTGAACGCCGCGTCCTTAATGCAAAAATAGTAATTACCGGCTATGATATTAAAGTTTGAAGTGTCGAAGCTATATGTATCTGTGTCCTCAGTCGAATAAATGACAGTGCCGTCTTTAGTGATGAGTGCTTTTTTATCAGAGGTTTCATACGATATGATAT
>CAVGWP010000103.1:0-2466 GCA_963633095.1 bacterium
GTTGTCGTGTAGCAAATATAGGTTTCTACATTCGATGACCAACGCTCCTCACTCACCATACCGTGAGCCTCTGAAGGAAGCTGTATTTTAGCGGCATAGGTCAGGCTTAAATCAAATTTATTCAATTTCAGTGCTTTAATATAATCGTCTGCGCTGTTGTCAAGCTCACCGCTACCGTTTCCTGCAACAAGAACTATTCCGGAAATGTATTCCTCGCCTTCAGTGTAAGATACGGACGGCTTGAAATAAAGATATGTTCCTTTGTCGTTCCAATGCTCATAGGTCTGCGACTTGTGGTCTATAGAAACTTCATTGTCAACCTCGCTGCCGACATTGAGGTTATAAGCGTTGCCGCCGCAGAACATATTTATCGGCTCGTATCCTTCCGGCACATCGCTGAGACTGGTTTTTATAACCAGATCGGCAAGGATCGGACTGCCTGCTGATTTATACGATGTATAGTAGAGTGTATCGCCTGTCGGAGTTGTTCCGCAGGAAGTGTACGATGCATTTCCGAACATATATGCGTCCGAGGTATTTCTCGGAGATATCCTGATATCTGTCACAGCATCGTCCGGGTTTGTAGTTGTAGCATAGCCTATATATGTGTATTTTTTTATAGACGCTGTAACCGGAGTCAGATTGACATCAAGCACATAGTATCCCGATTTTGTCAGTGCTGCCTTTGCCGCCGTCTCACTGCTTTCAACAGAAAGCGATAATTTTGAAATATAAGTGGTCTTGCTGTCTGTTTCTGCCTTCTCACCTTCGTTTATCTCATTGGTGGTGGTCTTACAGAACATATAAACCTGGCATGAATCTGATTTGGAATTTGCATTCAGATTAGCAGCCGCGACTTCTCCGAAGCACTTAACAGGCTCATAGCCTTGCGGCGTAGTGCTGTCATTATACTGCACCGTAATAAGGCCGAACACGGAAGACGCGCAGATCGGATCGCCTGCATATTTGCTTTTTGTTGTATAAAGAGCATTCCATCTTCTCGCGTTTTCGCCGTTTATGTTCGCCGGAGATCCGTCTTGCAGCACAGCATCATATCTGACATATCTGTTTTGTGCTTCATCAAACAATACGGATGGGATAGGTGTGAACTCCTCGGCATCGTCATCGTGGAAAAGATCCCACAAATACTTGACCAAAAGAGCTATCAGGACGACAATCAATGCCACGAGCGCAATATAGTTGAGAATGATAAAGGCACAGCCGATGATGCCGAGAATAGAGCCGACTGCACCGGCGCCGATGCCTGCGCAGCATATAGCCCACACGCTCGATGCTACGCCCACATAAGCCGCGCTGAAGCCGAACAGGGCATTTATCGCAGTTGCCGCGAGCCATGTTATACTCGCGCCGATACCTACAACGAGCGAAATGATTTCAATTTTAGACATTGCCTCGGAAAGAAAAGTGTCTATATCATCGGGAGTTGTCAATGTGTTGTATATCTGTCCCGCCGAATTTGCTCTGTAAGCATCTTTGGTCACAGCGATCTTCTGATTGTAAACAGTTTGATCTGTTCCAATCCAAATCGACATACTGTCCGTGCCGGTATATTCTTTGATCTCCTTCTTTATCGGTTCGATCTGCTTATCTGCCTCTTCGATAAGACTTTCATCATTAAGCAGATAGATTGCAGAAGCTGCAACTCCGCTCAATCTCATTGTCGCAACCTGTCCGTCGGTAAGACTATCGACAAGCGGATAAATCTTTCGCAGATTTTCAACCGCATCATAGGTCGAATTTCCAAGAGATACAATGTAGTCGCCGAGCTTTGTGGACTCATCATAGTTATACTTGTTAAGCATATCGTAAGCAAGGAGATACATAGCGTCGCCGTTTTGGCTGTTGATCTCACCGCCGGTGGTTTTATCTGTAACCGTCTGTTCCGATATCTCGGTTGATTTCTTTGTATCGTCCGTGATCTCACCAAGCTTGTTGTTGTTTTCCGCATACCGTTCAGCAGCGTCGTTGTAGCTGTTGGCAAACGCCTGAAGACTGCTCACAAGCTCATTTGCGAGAACCTTATACATAGCGTCAAGCTTTTTTATGTTTGTGCCGTCCTCAAGCTCTGCCTTGACTGTTGAAGCCTCGACCCTTGCAGCCCATTTATCGTCGCCGTAATCCGCAACACCGCCGACAAGCGAGTTGCAGAAAGCCGAAACGACCGATGTGCTGGAACGGGAAAGAAGTTTCTTTATAAAATCAACATTGCAGTTGCCGCTTACCATATAGTCGCCGAGCTTTATACCGTCGAGCTCATCAACATGATAGCAGTTCAGAGAACGAACCGCCGCTATTGCCGCCGGACTTTGCTTATTATAGTTATCGACAAACTCCGATATTGCATATGACAATTCCGTGGGAACATTGCCGAGTTTTTCGATAGCTCTTTCCGCAACATCCCCGTAGGTATAATCCTGATAGCCGCTGTTCATCTGCATCATCGAC
>CAVGWP010000104.1:0-2436 GCA_963633095.1 bacterium
GCGCTGTATCGCTGGCGATAACATCGGTCGGCTCCTATGTTCTGACCAAAGATGTAACTGAAATGCGGCTGTTCTGCTCAGATAACGGCGTTTGTGCTGCTTTCAAGAAAAACAATGAAATGATCGTCTGCGGCATTCCGAAAGATACAGCTTACGATCTGCAAAGCTATATTTCCAAAAGCGGTGCACGCAGTGTCAGGGCGGCGGTGTTCCCATCGTTGTCCAACGATTATTATAAGTTCGCGTCGTATGTCCGTGCAATCAATGCAGAAGTCAGTATTGCACCTAAAAAAAGCGATAAATTCTATGAACTGCCGAACGCCAAAGCTGCAGTCGGAAAGTTTTCAGACTTAATGAATAACACCTGTTTTGAATTTAAAGCGATGAGCCTAAGAGTGACTGTCGGCGATACAAGTGTGTTATTTTTATCGAAAAACAGCGTTATCTCCGCGCTTGATAAAGATTTTCTGACCTGCGACATTGTGATAATGCCGCCGGATCCTCCAAGCGGAACAGATATGATCAAAGCCAAAGCCGCGTTTGTTTGCTTTGATGGAAAAACTGCCGAGCCCGTGAGAAGAACCGCCGCAATATGCTCCGACAAGGTTTATTACGCTGAAAACGGAAACGATCTGACTGTCAGGATAAACAGAGACGGCAAATACACCGTTGTAATAGATAAATAACAGATCGGCAAAATTGCGCCTGATCTGTTATTTTTATTGTCATTTTGCACATATATGAACGATTTTTATTGTTTACGACGCCGAAAATGAATGTTTTTGAATGTTTTTGGCGATTTTGTATTGACAAACCGTCAAAATCCGTTATAATAGACTTAGAAAACAACAAGGGGAACAAAAAGATGCTTACATCGGACAGACAAAACGAAATACTAAAATCCGTCAACGAAAACGGAAGCGTGAGTGTTGCCGATCTTATGGAACAGCTTGGTGCGTCGGAATCGACGATCAGACGCGATTTGTTATTTTTAGATAAAGCGGGCAAGCTTAAAAAGGTGCACGGCGGCGCAAAACAGCTTTCAGACAGCTTTTTATCTGTTGAATACAATATGGACACTAAATCTACTCTGAATGTTGATCAGAAAGAGGCTGTGGGCAAGTATGCCGCAACGCTGATACATGACGATGATTTTGTTTTTATCGACGCAGGATCAAGCACAATGCATATGGTCGAGCATATCGGCAGATCTAAAGCTGTGTTTGTTACAAACGGTATAGCACACGCAAAGAAGCTTATAAAAAAAGGGCTTCGGGTCATAGTCATCGGCGGCGAGCTGAAGCTCAGCACCGAGGCAATTATCGGAATAGAAGCTGTATCAAATGTTGAGAAATACAACTTTACAAAATCGTTTATGGGAACGAACGGCATATCCGTGACACGGGGGTTCACCACTCCCGATATTTCGGAAGCATTGCTCAAAAAGAGAGTTTGTGAGCTTGCCTATGTCAACTTCGTTCTTGCTGATAACACAAAATTCGGCGTTACATCGTCGGTTACATTTGCAGATATAAGATCCGCCTGTATTATAACCGACACACAGCCTGCCGAGGATTTTTCAAAGGCAACTGTGATCAAAGTAGTGCCCGAAGAATAAAAACACTCTCAAAGGAGGACTGAACACCGTGATCTACACACTGACCGTTAATCCGGCTATCGATTATGTAATTCATGTTGATGATTTAAAGCCGGGTGAAGTGAACCGCTCAAGCTCGGAGCAGATCTTTTTCGGCGGCAAAGGTATCAATGTATCCTTTGTTTTAAACACTCTCGGAATCGAATCTACCGCTCTCGGCTTTATCGCGGGATTCACGGGCTATGAGATTGAACGCAGACTAAAGAAGCTTGATATCAAAACTGATTTTGTAAAACTCGAGCACGGCAACACTCGCATAAATGTCAAGCTGAAAGCCGACAAGGAGACTGATATAAACGGTCAGGGCCCGTCGATTCCCGATGATAAGCTTGAAGAGTTTTTCAAAAAGACCGACAAGCTCAAAAAAGGCGATCTGCTTGTGATCGCAGGCTCTGTTCCGAACACACTGCCGAAAGACATTTATCAGCAGATAATGAGTCGGCTTTATGAAAGCGGTATCGAATTTGTTGTCGATGCGACAGGCGATCTTCTTAAAAAATCACTTCAGTACAAGCCGTTTCTCATTAAGCCGAACAGCTTTGAGCTCGGCGAAATCGTCGGACGCGAGCTGAAAGACACGGACGATATAGTTGCCGCAGCAAAGCAAATGCAATCGCTCGGTGCTAAAAATGTTTTGGTTTCGATGGCGGCGGACGGTGCTGTTTTGATAACTGAAAACGGCGATGTCCACAAGATAGGAACTGTGAGCGGAAAAGTTAAAAACTCTGTCGGAGCCGGCGATTCGATGGTTGCGGGATTTCTTGCGGGATATATGCAAA
>CAVGWP010000105.1:0-2396 GCA_963633095.1 bacterium
GCTTGATCCTGTCCTTTGGTGCCGCTGACCGGGATCGAACCGGTACGAGTGTTACCTCACGGGATTTTAAGTCCCGGGCGTCTGCCAGTTCCGCCACAGCGGCAAATTTATGCTGCAAAATATATTTTAAGCGTTTTTCTTAAAAAAGTCAAGTCTTTTTGCCGATAAATATTATCACAATCAAAGCCGCATAAGCGATGCACAATGCTTATGCGGCTTTAGCTTTAGCCGTTGAACCTCGATAAAAACGCTCTTGTTCTTTCGTTTTTCGAGTCGATAAACACCTCTTTCGGAGTTCCGTCCTCAACAATATAACCGTCGTCCATGAAGATAACGCGGTGCGATACATCGTGAGCAAAACTCATCTCATGAGTCACAACCATCATCGTAAGTCCCGAGTGCGAAAGCTTTGTCATAACTTCAAGGACCTCACCGACCATCTCAGGATCAAGCGCGCTTGTCGGCTCGTCAAACAAAATGACCTCAGGCTGCATGGCAAGTGTTCTCGCAATCGCAACACGCTGCTTCTGACCGCCCGAAAGCTGTCTCGGTTTTGCGTTTGCATATGGCAGCATACCGACTCGATCGAGATATTCTCTCGCGGTCTTTTCGGCGTCCGATCTGTTCTTTTTCAGCACCTTGCACTGACCGATAACACAGTTCTGGAGCGCGGTAAGATTATTAAACAGATTAAACTGCTGAAACACCATTCCGACCTTGGAACGATAAGTCGAAAGCTTTATATCCCTATCAAGAATATTCTTCTCATGGTAAAGCACTTCGCCGTCGGTAATGCTCTCAAGCATATTTATACAACGCAGAAGCGTCGATTTGCCCGAGCCCGACGAACCGATAATGCTCACAACTTCGCCTTTGTCGATAGTGAGATTGATGTCTTTCAAAACTTCGTGATCGCCAAAGCTCTTTTTCAGGTGGCGAATATCAAAAACATGATCAGCCATCTTGTCTCACCTCCGCGTCTTCAGCCTGTTCAAGCTTGTAGTTCTCATTGCCATCCATCTTCTTCTCAACAAGCTTGAGTATTCTTGTAACAGCGAATGTGAGAATGAAATAGATAAGGCAGGTTATCGCATAAACAGGGAACAGCTTGTAGGTTATCGTACCGATAGAATAGCTCTGGTAATAAAGCTCAGTAACGCCGATAACATTCAGCACCGAAGTATCTTTTATGTTGATAACAAACTCATTGCTCAACGCAGGAAGAATATTTCGCAGAACCTGCGGCATAACAATGTGTATCATTGTTGTGAGATGACCCATGCCGATAGCCTGAGCACCCTCGAACTGACCTTTATCGATCGAGATGATACCGCCGCGCACGATCTCCGCAACATAAGCGCCCGTGTTGATCGAAACAATGAAAATAGCTGAGGGAATAAGTGGAAGTGTCTGGCCGTCCATAATAAAAGCGTATCCCCAATAAATAACCATTGCCTGAACCATCATAGGCGTGCCTCTGAACACTTCAACATAAACGTAAATGATCGCGTTTATGATCTTCTGTAGCACTCTTACGGCGGCGTGCTTTGAGCTCGGTGTTGTGCGGATTATTCCGATTATAACACCGATTATGATGCCAATGAGTGTGGAGGTCAGCGCAATGAGCATCGTGTTGCCGACGCCTGCAAGAAACATCGGCCAATACTTGCTCCACACTTGGCTTATTGCATTAAAAAATTCCATTTAAAACTCCGTTTTATTCAGCCGGCTGATTAGCGATAGCCGTCTTCATGATAGTCTCTCTTTCACTCTCGGAGATAGTCGCAAGGATCTCATTGACTTTAGCGAGCTGATCCGAACCCTTCTTCATACCGATAGCGATAGTTGTGTCCTCGGCCGACGCAGTAAAGCCTGTGTCGTTGTTCTTGAGCGCAATGTAGGTAAGATCCTTGTTAGCGGTGGTATCTGCAATAGCACCCGGTTCCTCGGCAACATAGCCGTCAATAGTCTTGGAATTGAGCGCAGTGATCATCTGCGGGAAATCCTTCATCGAATCGACCTGTGTGACACCCGGCATCTGTTTGATAACAGTTTCATGGAAGGTACCCTGCTGACCTACGATCTTAGCGCCATCAAAATCCTTAATGGTCTTAGCGTTAGCATATTCCCCGTCTTTTCTGACAACAACAACGAGGTTAGAAGTGTAATAAGCGTCGGAGAAATCGACTTCCTGCTTTCTCTCGGCTGTCGGGCTCATACCTGCGATTATCATATCGAATGCGCCGGACTGAACACCCGGAAGCAGACCTTCCCATGTGCATTTAACAACAACAAGCTCCTTGCCGAGTGCCTCGGCAACCTTTCTTGCTATCTGAACATCATAACCGTTTGCATACTGGTTGCTGCCGTCGATCTTAACAGCGTTGTTGCTGTCG
>CAVGWP010000106.1:0-2352 GCA_963633095.1 bacterium
CTGTGTGCAGCTCGGACGAGCCGCCGTGCATGGTCTGCTCCGACTGCATTAAGGCGGATGCGCACACTCATCCCGATATTGCAGTGCGCCGTCCCGATAAGAACGGACGGTACAGCATAGACTTTGTGAGAGATGATATTCTTTCGGACGCATACATACTGCCGAACGAAGCCAAAAGAAAGGTCTATATTATTTTTGAAGCCGACACTTTGTCTGTCAAATGTCAGAACGCGCTGCTTAAAACGCTTGAAGAGCCGCCGGAATACGCTGTGTTTATTCTCTGCTGTCCTTCTCGAGAGAATTTGCTTGAAACTGTGCTTTCGAGATGCGTTGCGTTTACCTTCAACGAAGCCGGCGACGCTCATGTCGATGACGGCAGTGAGGCACTCGAGCTTATCTACACTGCGGTTTTTTCGGACGAGCTTACACTGCTCGACCTTATGCAGAAGTATTCAAAAGCTGCCGACGCGCAGGCTGTTGCCGAAAACGCTTTGAACGTTCTGCGCGATGTTTATATTGCAAGGCTCACACCGGGCACTGAACCGACAGACGATAAAACTACCGCTTTGATAAAAAAACTCAGTATTCTTTCCGTTATGCGAATGATAGACGCTGTGCGGAGGTATTTACAGAGGCTTGAAGGAAACGGCAATCTTCCGCTTATTACAACGATATTCTGCGCCGACTTAAAAAGGGCGCTTTAAAACAAAGGAGTTTTTTATGACCGAGATAATCGGGGTGCGCTTTAAGGGCACCGGAAAAGTTTATTATTTTGACCCAAACGGCATCACAGCCGAAAAGGGCGATACAGTTATAGTTGAAACCGCTCAGGGTATTGAATGCGCCATTGTGACGATCGAAAACAAGCAGGTTTCCGACGAAGCTATTGTTCAGCCGCTGAAAAAAGTTATCCGCAAGGCAAATGAAAAGGATTTAAAGACGATCAGCGAAAACGCCGAAAAGGAAAAGCGCGCTTTTGATATTTGCACAAGAAAGATCGAAAAGCATAAGCTTGATATGAAGCTTACAAATGTTGAATACTCTTTCGACGGCAACAAGATCCTTTTCTATTTCACTGCCGACGGCAGAGTTGATTTTCGAGAATTGGTGCGCGATCTTGCATCTGAATTTCACACGAGGATCGAGCTTCGTCAGATCGGTGTGAGAGATGAAGCGAAAATGCTCGGCGGTATCGGTATTTGCGGGCAGCCGTTTTGCTGTCATCGTTTTCTCGATGATTTTCAGCCTGTTTCGATCAAGATGGCAAAGGAACAGGGATTAGCTCCGAATCCGCTTAAAATTTCAGGCTCGTGCGGCAGGCTTATGTGCTGCCTGAAGTATGAGCAGGAGTCGTATGACTATCTTGCAAAGCGTATGCCGAGGCACGGAGCGCAGGTGCAGACACCGGACGGAGTCGGAGTTGTTGCCGATGTTGAACTGCTCAAGGGCAGAGTAAAAGTTAAATTTGAGAACGAAAACGAGATCAAATTTGATTTTTACGATTCAAAGCAGGTAAAGGTGCTTAAAAAGCCAAATAAGCCCCAAAAAGATGACAAAAAACCGAATAAAAATAAGCCTGAAAATAAATAACGGTTTGCGGTGCATATATCAAAAAAATATGTTGCAATGTCGGGTTTTTCATGTTATAATAGCATAAAAGATCGAATAGGTCTTTTAAATCAAAATTTAACGGAGGTGTGCAAAAATGGCTTACAAAATTTCTGATGAGTGCATTTCCTGCGGCTCTTGCGCAGCAGGCTGCCCGGTAGACGCTATTTCCGAGGGTGCTGGTAAGTACGAGATCGATGCTGATAAGTGCATTTCCTGCGGTGCTTGCGCAGCAGGCTGCCCGGTTGAAGCTATCTCCGAGTAATCTTGTCCCGAAGAGGGAAAGAAATACATTGCACGAAAACGACGCAGATAAACTGCGTCGTTTTTATTTTTAATGATATTTAATTTATGATATTATGACAGCTCAGTGGTTTACAATGAAAATCTCTGCGCGGTCAAACTCATAGCAGAAATAGTCGCCCATGATATTGTCATCTTCCGGAAACAACACTTTATTGCGAATGTCGGGCATATAAGGAGTTCCCTGCTATTTCAGCGAGCTGTCTCATACCGCCTTGCAGCGGATAATCAAAAATGTATTCTCTTTTTTTACAAAGAGAGTCAATTCATAGGCTTTGTCCGTCAGCGTTTCGGTTTCGGCATTGTCCGAATGGCTTATCTTGCTCACCGTATATCGAAACACTCGGCCCATCATATCGGTAAAAGTGATTTCATCGTTGGTATCTAATTTGTCAGCAAAATCAAAATTGCCGACTTCATATTTTCCTCCGATGATCAATG
>CAVGWP010000107.1:0-539 GCA_963633095.1 bacterium
TTATATGACCGATTCAGATATAACAACAACAGACCCCCAGCTGGTTTCCACAAAAGCGGAGCTCAGCTTCGCCTATGCTTGCTTTGACAGGCTTTATACCTATGATAAAAACGGCGAACTTACAAACGGCAGACAAGTTTCCAATGTTGAAATATCAAGCGATGAAAAAACATACATCTTCACTCTTTCCGACGGTTTTTATTGGTCGGATGGCCAGACGCCTGTCACAGCAGAGGACTACGCATTCGGCATAAAGCGTGCAATGCAGTCGCTGACAGAAGCACCCTATGCAGGTCTGCTTTCTTCAATAAAAAGCGTCAGTGCCGATAAAAACCTACTGACAATAAATTTAAGCACAGCTGATAAAGAGATAAAATACGCTCTTTCCCACCCTGTAAGCGCGCCCTGTAACAGCGAGTTTTTTAACAGCACAAAGGGTAAATACGGTCTTTCAAAAGATACAATAATAACAAACGGTGCTTTTCATATCTACTCTTGGAACACAGACGAAGGGATCATGAGCCTTCGTAGATCAAGTG
>CAVGWP010000107.1:549-2268 GCA_963633095.1 bacterium
GCCAGAATTTATTACGGCGCGGACAACGACGAGCTTATCGCTTCCGCAAAGGAAGATACATATAATATCTATTCGTCGGACAGCGATGCATTCAGAGAATACACCGTCGGAAAATCGGGCAAGCTCGACAGCTTTGAAACAACTTATTGCCTTTATGCTTCGAATAATCTGAATAAAAATGATATTGATATCGCGGCAATGCTGATTTGTGATATTGATCGCGATTCACTATCTATAAATCTTCCTGATTATTGCCGTTCGGCAGAAAGCATAGTTCCGTCGGATCTTCTGTCTGGAGAAGCTGCTTACTCAAAGTCTCACAAGGCTTTAAGCCTTGCCGGATACAATAAGGAAAATGCGGTAAGGCTTCGCGGAGACGATAAAGAGACGTTTGATTATCTATCCAAAATAACTCTTTATTATCCGGATTTTTCAGCGGCTAAGACTTACGCTTCGCTGATAACTCAGACATGGCAGAGAGACTTAAATGCGTATATAAATCCTGTTGCATATAAAGAATCTGAGCTATCATCAATTCTCGATGCAGATGAGGATACGCCGGTACTTGCAATTATTCCGATCAAGTCAAACGACGGTACGGCAGACGGTGCCGTTAAGTATTTGATGGATATGGAGATCATAAATCAGTCCGGCGGAACAGACTCCGATATTACTGCTGTGCAGCAGTCACTTGTAAACAGCAATCGACTTTATCCGCTGTTTGAAGCGTCTGACAGGTTCTTTACAGACGAAAAAATAACCGCTGCAAGTCTCATTCCTTACAGCGGTGTGATAGATTTCAGATATATGACAAAGGTTAGTTGATTTTGTTGATACCTTTTCTTATTGATATTGATATAAAGTAAGCGAGCATAAGTGATACTGCATCTTTTATTAGATACGGAGCAGACGCAATAAGGAACGACTCCCAAGGACCTCTGCCGAGCGCGATCATAAACCAAGCCACTCCGAATATATGACAAGCTATCAGACCAGCTGCGGAAACAAGAATTTTCAAAACGATGTTTTTTATATTGATCGCAAGAGAGCAGAGAACAGCCATAAAAATAAAGCCTATCAGAAAACCGCCTGTCGGACCTGCAAAGCAGGAAAGCCCGCCTTTGAAATTTGCAAACACAGGCACTCCGACAGCTCCTATCGCAAGATAAACTCCGACAGACAGTGCTGAGAATTTTGTGCCGAGCGAATATGCCGCAAGTGCAACAGCGAAAGTTTGGAGCGTCATCGGGATCTCGCTTATCGGTATTGCGATCTGCGACAATACAGCAATGACTGCGGCGAATATTGCTGCGAGAATAAAATTAAACAGTTGTTTTTTCTTCATTTTTATCAACTCCTGCGACAATTATACAATAACGCCGAGCAAATGTCAACTTATATTTTTTAATAGCTAACAATAAATAAATGTTGCTTTTTATTTCTGTATGGTATATAATTACTAAAGGCGGTGAGAATTTTGTCAAAAGATAATCTGTTTATAGCGGAAAATTTGCGTTTGTTAAGAAAACAAGCCAAGTTATCTCAAAAAGAAGTCGCAGATTTGCTGAAAGTTGACCGCACAACATATACATATTACGAAACCGGCAGAACAGCTCCAAACTATAAAAATCTCGCGAAATTATGTAATATTTTCACTGTTGAACCGCGCGCGTTTTTTAAACCTATGTCTAATTCAACCGGTTCTTTAATATTACACGA
>CAVGWP010000108.1:0-2197 GCA_963633095.1 bacterium
CGTTGATAACCCAGTGAGTTCTCGGGGGAAGATACGGGGCGTGGCTTTAGCAGTATTGCATAGAGAGCGTAGTCCCAGGGAACAGAATGCGGAAGTTATGTGTATCTCTACCTTCCGCAAAGGTCACGAGCCTCGTGACCTTTGCCGACGGATGAGATGGCGCGCTGAAAGGGACTCGAACCCCCGACCCTCTGCTTAGAAGGCAGATGCTCTATCCAGCTGAGCTATCAGCGCATTTTCAGAAAAAACGCTCTTAACTAAATTAAGAGCGATGGAGCGGGTGATGGGAATCGAACCCACGTAGCCAGCTTGGAAGGCTGGAATTCTACCATTGAACTACACCCGCAATTTTCGGTACGAGATATATTGTACCACATAAAACCGAAATGTCAAGCATTTTTTTGCTACAATTTAATTTTTTTGTTTTCCTGCATTTTCGCTTTTTCGGTAATCGCGTTGAAAAAGAAAGGTGTGCTTTAAAACTACAACAGTGCTCAAAAGAACACATCCGACAGCAACGGACGCAAGACATCTCATGCAGAGTAAAATAGCAGAGATAACAGCAAAAAGCGAAAATGTGAATATACTGCGGTTTCTTGTCGGATCGATCTTCAATGCGGTAGATGTGATAATATAGATCGTCGCTAAAATAATCACTGCGTAAGTATGCGGAATGAGAGCCAACAAAACACCGAAAGACACGGCAATGCACTTTCCGCCGGACTTTTTGCTGTATGGCGCGACAGCGTGTCCGAGAACGGGAGCGAGCATAACAAGCGCAAAAGAAATATCCCTTATGTCATGCGTTAGGCAAACATAAAACACAGGTAAAAAGCCTTTCAGAATATCTAAAAGCAAGCAAAACAGACCCGCAGGAATACCGCAGGATTTAAATACATTCGCGGCACCGGGATTACCGTCATCGCTTGCTTTTGAAATGTCCGTTTTAAACAGGATGGCAGGCAGCAGCCTGCAAAACATTATTCCGCCTGATAAAAAACCTATCGCTGAGGGGAGTCCCCAGTCTGTCAGCCATTTAATCATGTTCTTTTATATATGAAACAATATCGCGTGCCGCATTTGCATTTATCTGAGCTCGCTGATTGTTACGCATCCTTTCGCATTTTTCGGGGTCATTTATAAGGAGTAAGGCTTGTTCTGCGGCTTTTTTAGGAGAAATCGCCTTTATCGACATTGCGTTTCTCTCAAAAAGATCCGCATTCTTGGTTTCGCAACCCGGAATAGGCATTGTGTGGATCAGCGGAACATTTGTAACAGCGGCTTCGGTGCTTGATATTCCGCCGGGCTTTGTGAGCAGCACATCTGCCGATTTCATGTAAAGATCGACTTTATCTGTGAATCCAACAGTGCGAACATTATCATTGTCTTTAAAACACTCTTTCAGTGTTTCGTGCAGTCCTTCGTTTTTTCCGTAGAGAACATAAATATATGTGTCTTTATCGGCACCTGAAAGCAAACCTCTGCACAGTTCAACAGCGTTTCCGCAGCCGAGTCCGCCTGTCATAACAACAAAGATCTTACCGTTCGGAATCGACAGTGTTCTTCTAGCTTCTTCTTTTGTGTGCGGAATGTTAAATTTCAAACTGACAGGAATGCCGATATTGATCAATCTGCTTTTATCCATGCCTTTTCTTGCACACTCTGCCACAGCTTCCTTGTGCGGAACAAAAAATGCATCAAGTTCGTTTTCGTTGAAGAAAGGAATGCAAGTATAATCAGTCAGAATGCCGTAGCATTTAACGCTGAAATCTTTATATTTTCTGCGAATATGCGTCAGTGCCTGCATAGCAAAAAGATGCGTTGCGACAACAGCGGTGTAACCGTTTTCGATTATGTAGTCTCGCAGTTTTTCTGCATAAAGCGTGTTGACAAAGTAGACAGGAGAGCGAAGACCTGTTGCATTGTATGCACCGCCGACTTTGTAGATCGCGCCGAATACACGCGGAGCTTTTGTAACAATGGATCTGTACGACTCCTCGGCTATCTTAGGCGGCTTCTTACCACCGAAACTGAGCACATCTGTAATAAGAGCTTCGTTGCCCGAATCGATAACTGCTTCATATACAGCTTTTGCGGCGCTGTTGTGACCTTCGCCCATGCTGCAGCTTAAAATCAAAATTTTCATCAATTCTCACCCCATTTTTGACATGCTCTAAGATACATTATAATGTATATC
>CAVGWP010000109.1:0-2098 GCA_963633095.1 bacterium
ATGGAGAAAAGATTCGTATACGCCGATAACGCCGCGACTACTAAGATAACAAAGCCGGTGATGGATGTTCTTATCCCCGCTCTCGATGTCTACGGTAATCCCTCGAGCCTTTATGAGCTCGGCGGAAAGTCGCTGATGGTTATCGACGAAGCCCGTGAAAAATGCGCTAAAGCAATAAACGCAGATAAAAACGAGATATTTTTCACTTCCGGCGGATCGGAATCGGATAACTGGGCTATAAAGGGCATGGCTCAGGCTATGCTCAAAAAGGGCAAGAAACATATTATTTCAACAGCGTTTGAACACCATGCGGTGCTTCACACGCTTGACAGAATGAAAGAACAGGGCTTTGATGTGACACTGCTTCCCGTTCATGAGAACGGTATTGTCCGCCTTGAGGATCTCAAAGCCGCAGTCCGCGAAGACACCGGACTGGTCACGATAATGTTTGCAAACAACGAGATTGGCACTATTCAGCCGATAGCCGAGATCGGCACTTTCTGCCGTGAGAACGGTATTGTGTTCCACACAGACGCTGTTCAGGCGATCGGTAATGTTGAAATAGATGTTAAGGCAATGAATATCGATATGCTTTCGGTATCGGGGCATAAGATCCACGCTCCCAAGGGCGTCGGTATTTTGTATATCCGCAAGGGTATCGCGGTCAAGAATCTTATTGACGGCGGCGCTCAGGAAAGAGGCCGCAGAGCAGGAACCGAGAATATCGCGTCTATCGCGGCTCTCGGCAAAGCTATGGAGCTTGCGACTGCGAATATCCCCGAAAAGATAAAAAAAGTCACCGCACTTCGCAACAAGCTTATTGACGGTGCGCTGAAGATCGAGCGTTCGAGACTAAACGGCGACAGAGAGAAGCGCCTGTGCGGTAATGCGAATATGTGTTTCGAGGGCGTTGAGGGCGAGAGCCTTTTGCTGTTGCTCGATATGGCAGGTATCTGCGCTTCATCGGGTTCTGCCTGCACTTCCGGATCGCTTGATCCGAGCCATGTTCTGCTTGCGATCGGCTTAAAGCACGAAGTGGCTCACGGCTCGCTTCGTATTTCAATAAATGAGGATACCACCGAAGAGGATATCGACTACATTCTCGAAAAGCTGCCGCCTATCATCGAGCGGCTGAGATCGATGTCTCCGCTTTGGGAAAGAATTATCAAGGAGGATAAATAATTATGTATACTGAACAGGTTATGGATCATTTTGCAAATCCGAGAAATGTCGGTGAAATTCCGGACGCTGACGGAATCGGCGAAGTCGGCAATGCAAAATGCGGCGATATTATGAAAATGTATATCAAGGTCAAGGACGATGTTATAACCGATGTCAAATTCAAGACATACGGCTGCGGCTCAGCTATTGCGACTTCGTCTATCGCAACCGAGATGATAAAGGGTCACACAATTAAGGAAGCGCTTGAGCTTTCAAACAAGGCTGTTGTTGAAGCGCTCGGCGGTCTGCCCGCACACAAAATTCACTGCTCTGTTCTTGCCGAGCAGTCGATCAAGGCGGCTATTGCTGATTACTACAAGCGCAACGGTATCGATCCCGAGCCGATCGTCGGCAAGATCCCCGAATGTGAGGGTCACTGCGATCTTTAAGGAGGCGGCGTTATGACGCACACTTACAAGCCGAGCGGTGTTTGTTCGCGCGCAATAACATTTGATATTGACGACGGCGTTGTTCACAATGTCAGCTTTGCAGGCGGGTGCAACGGCAACACGCAAGGCGTTGCAAGGCTTGCCGAGGGCATGGACGCTGAGGAGCTGATAAAGCGGCTCGACGGTATCGAATGCGGATTCAGGGGTACATCTTGCCCGGATCAGTTAGCGCAGGCATTAAAGCAGGCTTTGGAAGAAGAATAACGGATATGAAAACAGGCTGTATCGATTTGATACAGCCTGTTTTTTCTTAATATTTATGCCTGACCCGAAGCGATTTTGGAGATTAAAAGACGAATGTCGGGGCAACAAAGTTGCTTTGCCGTGGGGAGTTCCAGCGGTGGGGCAGAAAAAATGCTCGACAAGAAGTTAGGTTCTTGTCGAGCATTATAAGTCGGTCATTATGATAGCCGACCACGGCAAACCGA
>CAVGWP010000110.1:0-2026 GCA_963633095.1 bacterium
TGTATCTCTCCCCGAGAGAGAAGATCACGAGGTATTCATAGGCGGAAATGTTTTCGGAATAAAGATCTTCACAAAAGGCGTTATGGTTGTAGGAATTTCCGCTGTTGAAACAAGCAAAGGCAGTGTTTGCCCTGCAAGCGACGCAGGCATAAAACTCGGTGACAATATAATATCCGTAGCAGGAAAGAGCGTTTCTTCAAATGAAGATGTTTCGGCGCTTATAAAAGAAAGCGGCGGAAAAAGCATTGATATTGTTATATGGCGCTCTGATAAGAAAAAGACTGTAAAGCTTACGCCTGCTCATTCAAAAGACGGCGAACTTAAAGCGGGAATGTGGGTGAGGGACAGTTCGGCAGGTATCGGCACTATGACCTTTTCAGATCCCATAACCGGTGTTTATGCGGGACTCGGACACGCGGTGTGCGATGTGGACACAGGCGAGACTCTTCCGCTTAAAAACGGCGAAATAGTCGGCGCTAAGATACGAAGCATTGCAAAAAGCCAAAACGGAAAATCGGGCTCGCTGTGCGGCGAATTTACCGGAGGAAGGATCGGTTCTTTGCTCGCAAACACCGAAGCCGGCATATACGGTATGCTCGACAGCACAAATCAAAGCGGTAAAATAGTTAAGATCGCCTTAAAACAGCAGATAAAAGAGGGAGACGCTCAGATCTACACAAACATTGATAATACAGGCCCGAAATTGTACGACTGCAAAATCATAAAAATCAAATACAATGAAGCACAGACGCACAATATGGTTATAATGATAACCGATGATGAACTGCTCGAAAAAGCAGGCGGCATCGTTCAAGGGATGAGCGGAAGCCCGATCATTCAAAGCGGTATGCTGATAGGTGCTGTTACCCATGTTTTCGTTAATGACACAGCTAAAGGATATGCGATTTTTGCCGAAAATATGTATGATAAGTCGCAAGAAATAACTTCTAAAAAAGCTTCGTAATATTGCACAAAATTTCAAATCAAATTATGTGGGAAAATCTACCTCATAATCTATTGCATTGTGTGGTATTTTATGGTATTATATAACCACAACGCAGAAATAAAGGACTACAGACGAGCACCGCGGGCTTTGTCTGTTTGTCTGCGAAGTAGTTAGCCGATATAACTCGGAAAATATCAAATTTGTAATAGAAAGGATAGATTATTTATGACACAAATGAAGTTGAAAGTGCTTATTGCGGATAATTCGATAGACTTCTCCGCTGAATGCACAAAATTGCTTAATTCATACGGTATGGAGGTCATATTCACACAAAAGGACGGACAAAAACTGCTTGAGAAAATAGAAAGCTACAAACCTGATGTAGCTGTTATGGATGCATTTATGCCTCATGTTGACGCGCTTGGAGTGCTCGAAAGAGTTAAAACGCTCCGCATTGAAAAGCAGCCTCTTATTTTTATAACATCAAACTTTGATAATCAGCGTCTTGAGCAGCAGACGCTTGCGGCGGGAGCGGCATATTATATGCTGAAGCCGTTCAAACCGGACACACTTGCTCAGAGGATAATTCAGGTCACCGGCTGGCAGAGCAAAGAAGTTCCGCTGACGTTAAGAAAGCCAGAAAGCACGACTGATCTTGAACTTATGGTTACAGATATTATTCATCAGATAGGTGTTCCTGCACATATCAAAGGCTACCACTATCTTAGAGAAGCGATAATTTTATCTGTAAACAACCCTGAGATCATTAACTCGATTACAAAACAGCTTTATCCGACTGTTGCGAAGCGATTTAAGACTACATCTTCGAGAGTTGAACGTGCTATTCGTCACGGTATCGAAGTTGCATGGGACAGAGGCGATGTTGATGTGCTCAACTCCTATTTCGGCTACACGATACATATCGGCAGAGGTAAGCCTACAAACTCTGAATTTATCGCAATGATTGCAGACAAGCTTCGCCTTCAGATCAAAGCTACCGCATGAAAAAACGCCCCTTTCGGGGCGTTTTTTATTTTGAACTGTAAAATTCTTTATCGAAATGAATATCCGATTGAGGAT